>DASWUY010000283.1:0-12641 GCA_036401435.1 Acidobacteriaceae bacterium
GGCTCGCACATGGGCGCAGCCGACTTTCGCGTGGGCGGGCGCATCTTTGCCACGCTGGCGTCCGAGAGCAAGGGCTTCGGGAATCTGATGCTCTCAACCGAGCAGCAGGCGGCGTTCGTCGAGGAGCAGCCGGAGATCTTCCTTCCCGCGGCGGGCGGCTGGGGCCGGATGGGCATTACTCACGTCCGTCTCTCGCTTGCCGACGAAGACGTGCTTGAGGGTGCGCTGCTGGCGGCGTGGAAGCTTCGCTGCGCGAAGAACACGGCAAAGCGCCGGCGGAAGACGGAGCCGGCCAAAGAGCGGCAGAGCTGAGCTGCTGCCAGGATTGGCTTCCGGACTGCCGTCGGCGTCGGCCTTGGACTTGCGCCGGCGCTTATTTCGCCAGGGCGGCCTTGACCAGCTCGCTCACCTGCCGGCCCTCCGCCCGTAGGCCCAGCTCGCGGATGCGCTCCTGCACGGCCTTCATCACCAGGCCCATCTCCTTCGGGCCCAGGTGCTCGCCGGATGCGGTCAGCTGCTCCACCACACCCGCTACCAGGCCCTGCAACTCGCCGGCGCCGGCAGCCTTGGGCAGGTAGGACTCGATCCACTCGATCTCGCCTGCTTCTTTTGCCGCCAGTTCTGGGCGACCGCCCTTTGTAAACTGCTCGATCGAGTCCCGGCGCTGCTTGATCAGCGTGGTCAGCACGGCCTGTGCCTCGGGCTCGGTCAGCGCCTCCCGCTTCTCGATCTCCTTGTTCTTCAAGGCAGCCTTGACCATGCGCAGCGTCTCGAGCTTGAGCGCGTCGCGCGCCTTCATCGCCGCCACCACATCCACGTCGATCTGCTTCACCAACCCGTTGCTCATGCATCCCCCGGCATCGGCCATTGTAGAAGAGCGGCCGGGGTGCGCGCCCCCGATACAATAACCGCAGACACCCTACACAAAGGCGCTGCCCACCCTCATGATCCGCAAGATCCGCCTCTATACGCCCGGCCCCACCCCGCTGCTGCCTGCCGCGCAGTTTGCCATGGCGGCAGCCGACATGCACCACCGCACGCCGGAGTTTCGCGCCCTCTTTGAGCGCGTGCTCAAGCAGCTGAAAGAGTTTGTCGGCACCCGCAACGATGTCCTGCTGCTGGCCTCGTCCGGCACCGGCGCCATGGAAGCCGCGATGTCGAACCTTACTTCCCCGGGCGACCGCATCCTGGTTCTCTCCGCCGGCAAGTTCGGCGAACGCTGGGTCGCGCTGGGCAAGGCTTTCGGCTGCGATGTCGAGGTCGTCTCGGCCCCGTACGGCCAGACCTTTCCTCTCGATGCGGTACGCAAGGCGCTCAAGATCGAGACCCGCGCGGTCTTCATGCAGGCTACCGAGACCTCGACCGGCGTTCGGCACTGCGTGCCCGGCGTGGCCCGGCTCCTCAGGGAGACGGAGAGCGGCGCCCTGCTGGTGGTCGACGCGATCACCGGCCTTGGCACCACCCACTTCGACGTGGATGGCTGGGGCGTGGACGTGATGATCGGCGGATCTCAGAAGTCGGTGATGATCCCGCCTGGGCTCTCCTACCTCTCGGTGAGCGACCGGGCGTGGGAGGCGATGGAGATCTCGCTGAACCCGCGCTACTACTTTGACCTGCGCAAGGAGCGCAAGAACGCGCACAAGGCGGAGTCCGCCTACACGCCTGCCGTCTCGCTCATTGCGGGGCTGGCCGCTGCCTTTGAGTTCATCGCGGCCCAGGGCGGGGGCGACCTCGCTGCCGGGCGGGTTGCGCTGGTCAACAATGCGGAGACCTGCGCGGCAATGACCCGCGCAGCGGTGCAGGCGATGGGCCTCAAGCTCTTCGCGCCCACGGCCCCGGCGGCCGCGGTCACGGCTGTGCTGCCGCCCGAGGGCGTGGACTCGGGCGTGAGCGTAAAGGAATTGAAGTCGCGCTTCGGCGCCACGATCACGAACGGCCAGGGTGAGATGAAAGGCCAGCTCTTCCGGATCGCTCACCTGGGCTTCTTCGACTACATGGACACGATCGCGCTGGTGGGCGCGCTCGAGCACATCGCGGTCGACACGCTTGCGGTCCCGGGCTTCGCCCTGGGGCAGGCGCTCGCGGCCGCCCAGCAGGTCTACGCGCATCACCGTGGGCTCGTCGCCATGCGCCAGCAGTGCCCCTGCGGCCGCGCGCTTGACCATTGCGACGCGCGCTCCATACCCGCCTAGCTTTCCCTCAGCACTCACGACGGTGCGCGCAGCCTGCCCCTGGCTGCGCGCCGGTTCGCAACGCTGCGACCGGCGCACACCCCTCTCCGAAATAATCCTGTTCTCTCCTCCCTTCCGTTGTATGCTGGGTCGCCTCGCAAACCCCTCTCCTTCTCCACGGCAAAGGACTGGCAAGTGCAAAGTCCGAGTTGCATCCTCAACGGTCAGCGCGTTTCGATCCTTCCGGGCTCGCACTTCTACATCGATGGCAGCCGCTACGTGGTCAAGCGCGATCTCCACGAGCCGGGGGACGATCCTGCTTTCGCCACTTTTCAGCTGAGCCCCGCAGACGGCGCGGCCGCAGCAGCGCCGGTCTATGCGGCGCGCTTTCCTGCCGTTACCGAGACTGAGGCGGCAGCCGGCGCCCCCAAGGCTGCGGGCGCGCGGCGGGCGAGCGATCCCTTCGCGCTGCAGCGAGACCTGCTGCAGCGCATGAGGGGCCTCTCCGAAGTACCGCAGCTGCGCTCCGCCGAGGTTCGCTTCGGGGAGAGTGGCGCTGCGCTGGGAAACGGCGTGTTGCTGCTGGACTTTGTGCACGGCATGCTGCTCTCGGAGTGGATGAGACGGTACGAGGCGGCCCTGCCGACCGACCAGCGGCACCCGCAGGGCGTCTTCCAGGGCATTCGCGAGCTCCCGCTCTGGTTCCGTCTGGCGAGCAAGCTTATCGGCGTGCTCGTTCCCGTCCACAATGAGCGCCTGGTCCATGGCGACCTGCGCCCCAGGAATATCACCTTCGAGCTCCCTGCTACGGGAGGCGGCTCGCCGCTCAACCCGACCGAGATCGTCGAGACGGCCACTATCCGGCTGCTCAACACCCAGGACGAAAGCCCGCGGCTCTATCCTGCCGATGGCACGTGCGCGATCCGGGCGTTTGACCCCGCGATCCCGGGCTCCGGCACCGGTACTTTTCGGCGGCGGTATGACTCGCCGCTACGCTTGTTTGAAGAGCAGACCGGCAAGGGAGTCTTCGTGGCGCGGGAGACGAACGCCCAGTGGTTCGCGCCTACAGACATCTTTTCGCTGGGCATCATCCTCTTCGAGCTGGCCTGCGGCACCTCTGCCGAGCTGGGACCTTTTCTGACCGAGCACCGGCTGCAGGCGGCGCAGGGGGCTGGTACCGGACAAAACGGCCCTGTCTGGTACAAGGTCGGATCGTATGAAGTACGGCAGACCAATCGCCAGCTGAAGACCTCGCTCCTGAAGGCATGGAAGCGCCGCATGGAGCAGCTCGACCTGCCCCAGACCGCCGAGACCCGCACTGCGATCCTGCGCATGAGCGAGGTCATACTGGCCTGTCTGCGCTCGCACACAGATGCGCATGTAGCTGACCTGCTTTCCATCCAAAGTATCTGCGAGGAGTTTGACCCTCAGGCCATCGCGGCTCGCCGGAGACAGCTGGCGCATACCGAGGCTGCCGTCAGCCCCCCGGACCCAGCGGTCAAGGAGCGGGTGCAGAAGTTCTTTGCAGAGGAGTCGGCTGGCCTGTCGCTGGCGATGCGGCACCTGGTGCTGCGACGCGGGAACCGGCTGGCCGAGCAGATGAAAGACCTGATGCGCTCTCCGGGCGAGCGCTTTCTGCGCGTGAATGCCCGGCCGGCGATCGTCGATACCATCGTGACCCTGCTGCTGCAGATGCGTCCGCCTGACTCCTGCTGCGCGCTGCTGACGGCAACGTTTTTCAGCGACAGGAACCTCGGCGTGTATGGCCGGGTCGTCTCTGCGCTGCAGCTGGCGGCGCTTGCCGGGGTGAAGGTGGAGTGGAACATCCTGATCAAGGAACGCAACCTGCAGAGCCGCGAGGTGGCCGAGGTACTGCACTGGCAGAAGGTAGCGGCGTGCTATGTCGAGCCCGCACCGACCGCGTCTGACTCCGGGCGATACGGCGTGCACTACACCGTGGTCAGCTCGGGCCAGTATGACGAGGTCCTGCGCAAGCAGCTGACCTCGATCGTTCTCTGCACGCAGCAGGGCTCGGCGCACCACGAGATCCTGATCGCCCCGGACTACCACGGCGAAGGTGGAGAGATTGCGGCGCTGCGCATCTGGCCGCGGAACCATGATCCGGACCCGCAGTCGCGCCACCAGCTGCGCCGGGCAGAGCTCCTGCAGGCCTTTGCGGACCACCAGCCCAACTGGCTCCACGTGACGAACTTCCATAGCTGAGAGCACCCATGGCTGACCCTGCCGCACCCCCCGTCCCTCTCACCATCGGCGCGCTGTGCCTGTACCACGGCGTGCCTCTGCTGGAAGGCGAGGCCGAGCAGCAGGGGGAACAGAGTTTTCCGGACTGGCCGCCTGACCTCTTCGCCATCTGCGCGGCGCTGCTGAAACGATCCGGGGCCTACACGGCCATACCCGGGCGCCTGGATGGTCACGAGACCCATGACGGGGAACGGAATGGCTGCATTCGCAGAATGGCGGTGGCGTGGGGCAAGCACCTTGAAGACCCTCACGCACCACCCGTCTACTCGGTCTGGGGTGCGCCTCCGCTTTCAGAGCTCTGCTTACTGTGGCTCAAGCTGTGGAGCCATCGCACCCTCGCGCTCTTCAAGCTGGCCGACCGTCGCGCTGTCTGCGCAGCGCTGATCGACCTGATGGCGGTGGCGGATGAGACGTGCGCCGGGCTGGGGCTGCCTGTCCTGCTCAGCGGCCAAGAGGACGACAGCGGGAAGCGCGATTCCTTCCACGACCAGGCCGAGCAGATCCTCTTCCCCGGGCAGTTCGGCTCTACCCTGTGCAAGCGGGTGCATCCCTCGGTGGCCCGCGTGCTGCCCAAGATGCACACGGCGCAGTCCGGGCTCACGATCCGCTCCTTCTCGCATCACCTGACCTTCTGCGAGGCGGACGAGGTGCGCCCCTTCTGGATCTCGGTGCCGGGGTCGCGCGGCGATGCCCGCGACATCACCCACATGAACGTGCTCATTGCCCCCTGGCCGCAGTCCATTCTCCCCACCCAAATCCGCCAGACCAAGGTTGCCGAGGGAGCCAGCTCGAACCACTTCGAGGTCGAGATCGAGGACACCGCCGGCAAGGTCGCCGAACTGCTTGCCGCGCTCGCGGACCAGGCGCGCAAGGTGGTCGGTTCGGTCGATGCCGTCATTCTGCCGGAGCTGGCGCTTACCCCGGCGGACCACCAGATGGTGCGCGCCGCCCTGCTGAGCAAGGGCATCATGGTCATTGCCGGCGTTGGCTCCAGGGACCCCGCCGCCAACTACCTCCTCATCGATGTTCCTATCAGCCGCTACCATGCCGTGCAGTTCCGGCAGCGCAAGCAGCATCGCTGGAAGCTGGACGAAGCGCAGATCGAGCAATACCACCTGGGCTCCCGGCTGCATCCTGAAAAGCGCTACTGGGAGAATATCGAGCTGCAGGACCGCCGGCTGCAATTTGTCGTGATCCGGCCCTGGCTCGTGACTACGGCGCTTATCTGCGAAGACCTGGCCCGACACGACCCGGTCGGGGACCTGATCCGCAGCGTTGGCCCCAACCTTGTGATCGCCCTGCTCATGGACGGGCCCCAGATCAGCGGACGCTGGTCGGCCCGCTATGCCGCCGGCCTGGCTGATGATCCTGGGTGCTCGGTGCTCAGCATCACCAGCCTGGGCATGGCAGCGCTCAGCAGGCCGCCTGGTATCGATACCAAGAAGAAGCGCGTCATCGGGCTGTGGAAGGATGCCTTCTCCGGTGTGACCGAGCTCGAAGTGCCCGAGGGCTCGGACGGCCTGGTCATCACGCTGACCATGCGCATGCGCGAGGAGAAGACCGCCGACTCGCGGACCGATCACGGCATGGCCAGCTATCCCAGCCTCTCTGCGTTCCATGCCATCAAGCTGCCTGCGGCCGAATCCATCCCGCGCCTCGCACAACCGCTCACCATGCCCGGCACCCTCTCCGCCGCGGAAGCCAGCTTCCTCGCGCGGCTCGCCCAGCGCCCGGCCGTTACTGCGAGAGACGACTGCAGCGCCGCTCGGGGCTCGCTGCATCCCGACTTCATGCCTCCGGAGCTGAGCGCCATGCAGGGGACGGCCTTCCGCATTGGACGCGAGATCTGGCGCCGGCGAACCGGGGGCGCGGAACCCGCCGAGTCCGACCCCTCTGCCGCCTTCCTGGCCCACACGCTTGAAGACCAGTGGGCGTCTGAGCAGGAGCGCCACACGGCCGGCGAGATCATTACCTGGCACCTCTTCAACCAGAAGCAGCCAGACCTGGAGAGCGCCCGCTCGCGCCGCACCCGCCACCGCTGACGGGCCAGTTGCTATCCTGAAGAGGCGCCCGGCAAAGGGTCCATGCGCCTGCCCCTTTGCCAGGGCAGAAGCGCGCCCCCGAGCGCCCCAGGACAGACATCAACGATGAAGATTGTGATTGCCGAAAAGGTTTCCCCCGCCACACTTGCTGTTCTCCGTGCTGAAGCCGACTGGCAGATCCTGGCCCACGACGAGCTTGAAAAAGCCGGAGGCCTCGCGGCGTCGCTCGCCGATGCCGATGGGCTGATCGTGCGCTCTGCCGTGCAGGCGGATGAAGCCCTACTGGCCGCCGCACCCCGGCTCCGTGTGATTGGCCGCGCCGGGGTGGGCGTGGACAACATCGATGCCGACGCTGCCACGCGCCGCGGCATCGTGGTGATGAATACGCCCGGCGCCAACGCGATCGCGGTCGCCGAGCTGACTATCGGGCTGATGCTGGCGCTGGCACGCGAGATTCCCCGCGCCAACGCGACCATGCACGCCGGCCGCTGGGAAAAGAAATCGCTTGGCGGCTCCGAGGTGCGCGGCAAGACGCTTGGCATTCTCGGCCTGGGCCGCATCGGTCTGGAAGTGGCCCGCCGCGCCCGCGCCTTCGGCATGCAGCTGATCGGGCATGATCCCTTCGTCGCGCCGGCGGTCGCGCGCGAAAACGAGATATCGCTCGTCTCTGTCGAGGAGCTGTTTCGCACCAGCGACTTCCTCACCCTCCACGTGGGCCTGACCTCGCAGACCGCGGGCATTGTGAACGCGTCTACGCTGGCTACCATGAAGCCGGGCGCGCGCATCATCAACTGCGCCCGCGGCGAGCTGATCGACGACGCCGCGCTTGCCGCGGCGCTTGCGGCCGGCCGCATCGCCGGCGCGGCGCTCGACGTCTTCTCGAGCGAACCGCTGAAGGACTCGGCCTACTTCGGCATGGATCGCGTTTTGCTCTCGCCGCACATCGCCGGGTCAACGGCCGAGGCGCAGGAAGCCGTTGGCATCCAGATTGCCATGCAGGTGCGCGAGTACCTGAAGTTGGGCGTGGTGCAGAACGCGGTCAACGTTCCCTCGCTGACCTACGAGGAGTACCGCGAGCTCGCCCCGTTCGCGGCCATGGCCCAGAAGCTGGGCAGCTTCCTCGCACAGTTTGCGCAAGGCACCGCAGCGCAGGCTGCGCCGGGCCTGGAGGGCATTGAGCTGACCTACTACGGCCGGCTGGCCGAGACCAAGACGGAGCTCGTGCGCAACAGCGCGGTCGAAGGCGTGCTGGGGGGCGCGCTCGGTCACACGGACGCCGTCAACCGCATCAACGCTCCCGGCATTGCGGCCGAGCGGGGCATCCGCCTGCATGAGGTCGCGCAGCCGGGCGCCATTGGGGCGGCCGGCAGCGCCCTACGCATCACCCTGCACACGGCCGGGCGCGCCGTCTCTGCTACCGGCACGGTGCTGCACCACTCCCCACATCGCGGCCAGGCGGAGGCAGAACCCTCTGCACGCCTGCTGAGCCTCGACGGCATCGACATAGAAGCGCCGCTCAAGGGCGAGCTGCTCACCCTGCGCAACCGCGATGTTCCCGGCGTGATTGGCCGCATCGGCACCGTGATCGGGGAACATGGCATCAACGTGGCGAACTTTGCCCTGGGCCGCCCGGATACCTCCGACGCCGGCGGCCCGCGCCTGGCGCTCGCCGTGATCCAGGTGGAGGGTGGGCCGCTGGAGCCTGTGTTGCGCGAGCTGAGCGGCATCGAGGCGATTGCGGAAGTGCACCTGGTACGCCTGTGAACAGAGCTCGACCGGGCGCGGGGCGGGTACTGTTGTGCCTGCTCGCACGCGCCCGGCTGCAGCCCCAGCACGTAGAATAAAGGTGAGGCTTCGCGAGTGCTTCTGCAGCGCCTGCATGCGGCGCCGCCTCAACCAAGCCCCTTCACCCCCAAAGAGGATGCGACGTGCCGCTCTACGAGTACAAGTGCAAGCAGTGTGATCACCGCTTTGAGAAGATTCAGAGCTTCAGCGCTCCGGATGAGAAGGCCTGCCCGCGCTGCGGCGGCGAGGTGGAACGGCTGATCTCTGCGCCTGCCATCCAGTTCAAGGGATCAGGATTCTACCTGACCGACTATGGCAAGGCCGGCGCTGCAAAGGGCGGGGAGAGCGGTGCGAGCGAAAGCGGTGCTGGCTCCAAGCCGGCCGCTGCCAGCGGGACGGGGAACAGCGCGGCTCCGGGCTCAGCAAGCCCCTCCGCGGCAAGCGCGTCCGGGGGCGACGCTGGAGCGAAGCCTGCAACGGGCGGTGGCTCCACGTCCAGTTCGCCTGCAGCGGACAAGTAACAGCGGATCGGGCGCGGCTGCGGCGATCCAACTGGGCGCGAGATCGTCAGCTGCCTTGCTTCGCTGCTCTTTTCTTGGTCGAAGCTTTTTTGGCGGGAGCTTTCTTCGCCGGAGCCTTGCTGGCCGTGGTCTTCTTTGCGGCTGCTTTCTTGGCGGGAGCTTTCTTGGCTCCTGCACTCCCGGCCGGCACCGGCGCCTCCGCTCCCTCGCGCCGCGCCTCTGACAGCCCGATGGCGATGGCCTGTTTCGGATTGGTCACTTTCGCCCCCGTGCCGGAGCGAAGCTTGCCCTGCTTCATCGCCTTCATCTCGCGCTCTACCGAAGCAGAAGCCTCAGCGCTGTACTTCCGCCCGCCGCTCGCCTTCTTTGCAGCTTTCTTGCCAGTCGCCATCGTCACCACCTCCCGCTCGGTGGGAAGCGCCTTGCCGCGCGACCGTTGTGTGCGGCCGACGTTACCCTCTGTGTTCCCGCGGCGGCCCTAGTCGCCCACCGCAGGCGCCGCCAGGATCTGGTCCACATCCACCCAGGCCGTGGGGTAAGCGCCCGTGTAGCAGGCCACGCAGAACTGGTTCGACTTGCCTCCCTCGCAGGCTGCTTCGAGTCCATCGAGCGACAGGTAGGCGAGCGAGTCGGCCTCAATGAAGCGGCGGATTTCTTCGACTGAATTGTGCGCGGCGATCAGGTCCTTCTTGCTCGGGGTGTCTACCCCGTAGAAACAAGGCGAGACCGTCGGCGGGCAGCTGATGCGCAGGTGCACCTCTGCGGCGCCCGCGGAGCGCACCATGCGCACGATCTTGCGGCTGGTCGTCCCGCGAATGATCGAGTCGTCGATCAGCACGACCCGCTTGCCCTCGAGCAGGTTGCGCACCGGGTTCAGCTTCAGCTTTACGCCGAAGTCGCGGACGCGCTGCTCGGGCTCAATGAAGGTGCGGCCGACGTAGTGGTTGCGGATGAGGCCGAAGCGGAAGGGCAGGCCGGACTCGGCAGCGTAGCCGATCGCGGCGGTGACGCCTGAGTCGGGAACCGGGACGACGAGGTCGGCGTCGACATGCGATTCGCGGGCAAGCTGCCTGCCCATCTCCTCGCGCGACTCCTGCACCCAGCGGCCGAAGATGCGGCTGTCCGGCCGGGCGAAGTAGACGTGTTCGAAGATGCACGAGGACTGCGGCACACCCGTCGCGTACTGCCGCGAGGTCACTCCGTCCTTAGACACCATGACCAGCTCACCCGGCGCCACGTCGCGGACGTAGGTCGCACGGAGCAGGTCGAAGGCACAGGTCTCCGACGCGAAGACAATCGTGTCCGGGCCGTCCGAGTTCTCGATCCGGCCCATGGAGAGCGGGCGAAAGCCGCGCGGGTCGCGGGCCGCGAAGATGCGGTCGCGCGTCATCATGACGACGGAAAACGCGCCGTCTACCTGCCGCAGCGAGTCGGCGATCGCGTCCACCAGTGTCGGCTCCCTGGAGTGCGCGATGAGCTGCACGATGATCTCGGAGTCCGAAGTTGTTTGAAAGAATGCTCCCGCACGCTCGAGCCTGGCGCGGACGTTGCCCAGGTTGACCAGGTTGCCATTGTGGGCGATGGCGATGAGGCCCTTGGTCGAGTCGACGCGGATGGGCTGTGCGTTGAGGAGGGCGGAGTCGCCAGTGGTGGAGTAGCGGGTGTGGCCGATGGCCATGTCGCCGGGCAGCTTGGCCAGCACGTCGTCGGTGAAGATATCCGCGACCAGGCCCATGCCCTTGATGTTGAAGAGATGCGTGCCATCGGCGGTTGCAATGCCGGCGGACTCCTGCCCGCGATGCTGCAGGGCGTAGAGCGAGAGATAGATTTGGCGGGCGGCGTCGGGGTGATTGTAGATGGCGGCGACGCCGCACTCTTCTTTGAAGTGGTCCCCCGCCAAGTGGTCCCCAGCCTCGTCACTGCCGGTGCTGCGAATCGCGGCGAGTGCGCGGCGCTGCTCGGGTGTGGTGCCGTCCGGCATGCCCTCCAACAGCAGTGGCCTCATGCCAGTGACTCGGAGAGGGCGGGGGCGACCGCAGCCAAAGCTTGTTCGAGGGCGTCGGCCCAGGGCCGGCGCAGGGAGGCAGTGTCTGTATCGATGAGTGTCTGCATGCCAGGGTCAGAGTAGGTGCTGGACGGGCGCTCCCACGCCTGTTGTCGTATGCGGAAGCTGCCCGTGGTAACGATCCCAAGGCGATCGATGGCAAGGCTGTCGTCGCCGGAGAGAAGCTGCTGGAGACGGGAAGCCTCCTCTGGCGCGCAGGCGAGGACCACGCCGCTGCTGCCCTCGCCAAACAGCCGCAGCGTGGACGATTGGCCAGGACCTCCAGGAAGTGCGACGTCGACTCCGGTGCCATGGGCAAAGCAGCCTTCGGCCAAGGCGACTGCGAGGCCCCCATCTGCAATATCGCGCACCGCATGCATCAGGCCGGCATGCGCGAAGGCTGCCAGCCGCCGGTGCAACGCCGCTTCCGCGGCAAGGTCAAGCGCCGGTGGTTGCCCCCACAGTTTGCCTACGATGCTGCGTGCGTACTCGGACGAGCCAAACTCGAAGATCTGCGCGTCGAGGTCTGAAGAGCGGGAAGCGAGCAGCAGGAGAACATCGCCCGGGTGGGCGAAGTCGGAGCCGACGGCTTTGGTGATGTCGTCGAGGATGCCGACCACGCCCAGCACCGGCGTGGGGTATATCCCTTCGCCGCGCGTCTCGTTATAGAGCGAGACGTTGCCCCCGGTGACGGGCGTGCCGAGTGCGGTGCAGGCTTCGGCGATGCCGTCAATGGCGTCTGAGAGCTGGCGCATGATCTCCGGCTTTTCCGGGTTGCCGAAGTTCAGGCAGTTCGTAGCAGCGACCGGCACAGCCCCGCTGCAGGCGACCTTGCGCGCGGCTTCGACGACCGCGTGCATGGCACCCAGCTTCGGGTCGAGGTAGCACCAGCGGCCATTGCCGGCAAGCGCCATGGCCAGGCCGCGCTCGCGGCCAGGAGCGCCGGTGCCCTTGATGCGCATCACGCCTGCTTCGCCGCCCGGGCCCTGCACGGTGTTGGTCTGGACCATGGAGTCGTATTGCTCGTAGACCCAGCGCTTGGAGCAGATGTTACTGCTCGCGAGTAGTTTCTTTAAATCGGCGGTGTAGTCGCGCGGGGCTTGTAAAGCGGCCAACACGTCAGCGGGAGGATCGAGTGGAACAGGAGCTTTCCACTCACCCACAGGGCGGTGATACAAAGGCGCATCGTCGGTCAGCGACTCGTTGGAGAGATCAGCCACCAGGACGCCGCCGTGGCGCACGCGCATGTGGTTTTCAGCGATGACTTCGCCGATGACGACGGCATCGAGCCCCCACTTGAGGAAGACGTCGAGCACCTCCTGCTCGCGACCGCGCTCGGCCACCAGCAGCATGCGCTCCTGCGACTCCGACAGCATGATCTCGTAGCTTGACATGCCGGTGGCGCGCTGCGGCACCCGGTCCAGCTCGATCTCGAGGCCCACGCCGCCGCGCGCGCCCATCTCGCAGGTGGAGCAGGTGAGCCCGGCCGCGCCCATGTCCTGGATGCCGAGGACCGCGCCTGTGGCCATGGCCTCGATGCAGCCCTCGAGGAGGAGCTTCTCCATGAAGGGGTCGCCGACCTGGACGTTGGGCCGCTTCTGCTCGGAGCCTTCCTTGAACTCCTCTGACGCCATGGTGGCACCGTGGATGCCGTCGCGGCCGGTCTTGGCGCCGGCATAGATCACGGGGTTGCCGACGCCTGTGGCCTTGGCATAAAAGATCTCATCGCGGCGGACCAGTCCCAGCGCAAAGGCGTTCAGCAGCGGATTGCCGGCATAGCACGGCTCGAACTTCGTCTCGCCGCCCAGGTTGGGCA
>DASWUY010000284.1:0-4202 GCA_036401435.1 Acidobacteriaceae bacterium
TTCCGCCGCCCGCTTATCATCTCGTCTATGGGCAAAAGAGAAACCGAGGTCGGCGCGAGCAAGCAGCAGACCGCTGAGAGCCGCCTGCACCAGTTGCGCACCGATCTGAGGCGACACGAGTACCTGTACTACGTCATGGACGCGCCCGAGATTGACGATGCGGCCTACGACCAGCTGATGCGCGACTTGCAGGAAATCGAGCGCGATCACCCCGAGTGGGTCACGCCGGACTCTCCCACGCAGCGGGTGGGCGGTAAGGCCAAAGATGGCTTCTCCAAGGTGGCTCACTCGCGGCCCATGCTCTCGCTGGACAACGTGAATTCGCCCGAAGAACTGCGGGACTGGGACCGGCGGGTGCGGGAGCTCGCCGGCCCTGGCTCCGAGATCCAGTATGTCTGCGAGTACAAGCTCGACGGACTCTCCATGGCACTGCATTACGGCGGGCAGCAAGCAGCAGAGGGCGCGCGCTTGTTGCGCGGCATCACTCGCGGCGATGGCACCATCGGCGAAGAGGTGACCACAAACGTCCGCACCATCCGCTCCATCCCGCTCCTCATCGAGCCTGGGCCCCTGGGCGCTGCCGGGCTGCCAGCTGCCTTTGAGGTCCGCGGTGAGGTCGTCATGCCTCTCGCCGGCTTTCTCCGCATGAATGAAGACCGCGAAGCAGCCGGGCTGGCGCCTGCTGCAAATCCCCGTAACGCAGCAGCCGGCACCATCCGCACCCTCGAGCCAAACATCGTTGCGCAGCGCCGCCTCGACTTCTACGCCTACTTCGCCCTCACCCCCGCCGGGGAGACGCTCTTTGAAAAGCAGTCTCAAGCCCTGGACGCGCTCACCGCCGCTGGCTTTCGCGTCAACCCGCACCGCGAAGCCATCTTCGAGTTCGACAAGCTCTTGGCGTTCATTGAACAGGCGGAGCTCAATCGTGCCAGTCTCGGTTACGAGATCGACGGCGTAGTCATCAAGCTGGATAGCGCGGAGCTGCAGCGCCGTCTGGGCTACACCGGCAAGGCGCCTCGTTGGTCCATCGCCTACAAGTTCAGCGCGCGCTTCGGCGTGACCCAGGTCCAGGACATCCGGGTGCAGGTGGGACGCACCGGAAAGCTGACCCCCGTCGCCTCGCTCGCGCCTGTAGGCATCGGTGGCATCACGGTGACCCGGGCAACGCTGCATAACGCGGACGAGATCGAGAGGCTAGGGCTGCTCATCGGAGACTTCGTACGCGTTGAGCGCGGCGGAGACGTGATTCCCAAAGTCGTTGAGGTGGTAACCGACTCTGAGCATCCCCGCGGGTCACGCCCGTTTGTCTGGCCGGAGCACTGCCCCATCTGCGGCTCAGAGGTCAAGCGGACCGATGGGGAGGCCGACCATCGCTGCGTCAACATCGACTGCCCGGCGCGTCTGGCGGAGAGCCTGCTGCACTGGGGCCGCCGCGGCGTCATGAATATCGAAGGCCTCGGTGAAGCGGTGGTGACTCAGTTGCTGGAACGTGCACTGGTCAGGAGTGTCGCAGATGTGTATGCCCTCGATGAGCCCGCACTCTTGTCCCTCGAGCGCATCGGCAAGAAGACCGCGGAGTCCCTCCTGGGTGAGATCGCCCGCTCCCGGCAAGCCGGCTTGGCGCGAGTGCTGCATGGCCTCGGAATCCGCTTTGTAGGCGAGCGCACCGCGCAGCTGCTAGCCGAAGAGTTCGGCTCAATGGATGCCTTGATGGCTGCTTCACAGGAGGAACTTGCGCGAGTGAACGAGGTAGGGCCTCGCGTCTCACAAGCCATCCTGGAGTTCTTCGAGGACGAAAAAAATCGGAAGCTGGTCGAGGACTTGAGGGCCGCTGGGCTGCACATGGCCGCTGCCCGGCGGCATCGTACCGCGCAGCTCGCGGGTAAGACCTTTGTGCTCACCGGAGCGCTTCCCACACTGACACGGGAAGAGGCAAAGGCAAAGATCGAGACTGCTGGTGGAAAGGTCGCAGCCGCGGTAAGCAAGAAAACCGACTTTGTCGTCGCGGGCGATGACGCAGGCTCCAAACTGGAGAAGGCCGGGGAGCTTGGCATCGCCGTGCTCGATGAAGCCGGCCTGCTGTCGCTGCTAAGCCCAGCAGACTAGACCAATCGTCTCTTCCAACCGCCGGTTGCTTGAAGGATGCATGGAGAGCACCCCTCACTCGCGCGGTGCGAAGTAGCCCTTCGGCGCCCGCACCTGGTACCGTCCATCTCTGCAAAAGAGGTAGATGGTGCGAAAGGAACCGTCCGCCTTGAAGTCAGCCGGCTTGTAGAACAGCGCATACTGCGATCGCAACTCTTCCTGGATGAGCCCGAAGCTGACCGGCATATCTTCAATCCGGTTCGGAAAGAAGGCGCGGCCCCCGGTCGCATCGGCCATCTTCTGGAGCACGTCGTCGCCGCGGTCCCGGCTCGGGCTGACGTTGGTACTGATGGCGTAAATGATGGTGTCCGCGCGCTGGCACTCCTTGATCGCGTCGTCTAGGTAGGCGTGGCTCTGGTTATCCTCCCCGTCCGAAATGACGATGATCGCCTTACGCGCAGGCTCGTGGCCCCGCGTAGCTTCCAGCAGCTTGTTGTGGCAGCCCGTATAGACCGCGTCAAAGATGGCAGTGCCGCCTCCCGGCCGCAGCCCGTTAATGCCTGTCGTCAGCAGGTCAAGGTTGTTCGTCCAGTCCTGCTTGAAGTCGGGAGTCACGTCAAAGCCCTCCACAAAAGCCCTGTCTGACTTGGGCCTCAGGATCTGGAGCAGGAACTCGATAGCCGCCTGCTGCTCAAACGCGAAGCGCTGCCGAATGGAGGTGCTGGTGTCGATCAGGAGCCCCACGTGCAGGGGCAGGTTCGTCTCCTGCGCAAACCGAAAGACCTGCGAGGGCGCCTTCTGATCATCCAGCAGCGCAAAGTCGCTCTGCTTCAGGTCCTTGATGAAGTGCCCATGCCGGTCCGCCACCGTGAAGACCAGGTCCACTTCGTTGACCGTCGTGCGAATGGTAGCATCCGGATCCCCGGGGGCGATCGGCGCCGCACTACCCACCTGGGGGTTGGCAGCGGGGGCAGCTCGTCCCGCGCCTTGCCCCGCCACCTGCGCAGAACCCGCAGAAGTCGCCTGTGCCGGCAGCGGGGCGCTTGCTTGCGCCGCTACCTGGGCCGGCAGTTCAACAGCAAAGGACAGCGAGCAGAGAAGCGGGAGAACCAGGGAGAAACGCGTCATAGGGAGTGCCCTCATTCTACATTTCACCGCGCGCTGCGGCACGGTCCCTGCTGCCGCTCCTCTGCTCCGCACCCGTGATCACCGGTACCGGGGCCCGGGAGCAGGATCACTCCGCGCTTTTCAGTTGCGCCAGGAACTCCGCCAGTTCCGGCGGCAGTGGCGAGGCAAGCTCCAACACCGCACCACTGCGCGGATGCGCGAAGACAAGCTCCGCGGCATGCAGGAAGTTACGATCGAGCGCCAGAGTTTCAAGCCCCCTGCGACGGCTCTTCTTCATCACCGCCTGCCCTTCGTCGGCGCGCAGCACCTGGGCAGCGCCGTAGAGCGTGTCCCCCACAATCGGGTGGCCAATCGAAGAGAGATGCACGCGGATCTGGTGGGTGCGGCCCGTCTCAATTCGCACCCGCAGCAGGGTGAACTTCCCAAAGCGCGTTTGCAGCCGCTGCTCCACCCGGTAATGCGAGAGAGCCGACCGGCTCGACTGCGTACGCCGCGTCGTCATGCGAGTCCGCCGGACCAGGTCGCGCCCAATCGGCGCGTTGATACTGCCGCTGTCCTGGTCCAGACTTCCATGCACCAGCGCCAGGTACGTCTTGCGTAGGCCGCGCTCCGCAAACATCGCGCTCAGTTTCAGGTGCGCCTGGTCATTGCGCGCCACAATGATCAATCCGCTGGTCTGTCGGTCCAGCCGGTGCACGATCCCCGGCCTCAGTTCGCCCCCGGCTGTCGACAGCTGCTGCTGGTAGTGGTGCAGCAGGGCGTTCACCAGGGTGCCGCTATTCCGGCTGTCCACCCCGGGCTCCCCATCCGCATCCTCTTCGCGTGCGCCGGCCCCCGCATGCACCAGCATCCCCGCCGGCTTGTCAATCACCGAAAGGTCGTCATCCTCGTAGACAATGGTCAGCGGGATCTCTTCCGGCGTGGCCCGCAGCGGCGGCAGAACCGGCTCCCGCAGAACCTCCACCCGCTCCCCGCCCTCCAGCCGCAGG
>DASWUY010000285.1:0-17626 GCA_036401435.1 Acidobacteriaceae bacterium
AAGGCGCGCTGGGCAGGCGCAACCGCTTGCTCGACGAACGATACTTCGACTACCACGCGGATCTGGCTCCGTCGGAGGTGGCTCGCCTGCTGGGCGGAACGGTTGTGTGGCAGCAGCAGCGCCAGGGCCAGTGGGCAGCGCTGATCCACTTCAATCGCTCGCAGTACGCGGCCAGCTGGTTGCCAGCCGGGCCCGGCCGCGCTGCCCGGTTTGCGTTCCTGCATCGCAGCGCGAGACCTGCGGCAGCCAAACTATAATCGCGTTGTCGTGACTCGCGTCTGCAAACAAACGGCAACTGCTGCTGGTGGTGCTGGCAAGCACCGCAGGATGGTGATAGCCCTGCTGCTGCTCGCCTTTGCCGGGTCCTCGCACTCGCTTTGGTCCCAGGCGGCGGCGCCTGCGCCACTGCGGGTACAGACGCCGTCTGCGCCTGCTGAACCCCGCGGGCAGCTTCTGCTGGTGCTGCCATTTGACAACCAGCTACCCCAGGCGAGCCTTGACTGGATCGGGGCGGCGGTGCCGGAAGTGCTCAACCGTCGCTTCGCCTCGGCCGGCTTTCTACCCATCAGCAGCAGCGATCGCGCCTACGCCCTGGACCACCTGGGCCTGCCACACGACTTCCGCCCCTCCCACGCAAGCACCCTGCGCCTGGCCCAGGCTGTAGACGCCGAGTACGTCGTTCTGGGCACCTACCGTGTGGAGGCGCGCCCGGATGGAAGCCATATCACGGCAGCTGCGCGGGTGCTTGATGTGCGCAACCTGAAAATGTCCGCACCTCTTGAGGAACAGGCCAGCCTCGCGCACCTGGCCGATGTGCTCAACTCGCTCGCCTGGCGAGTCACGCGTCAGATCGCTCCTGCCTATCCGGTGGCCGAGCAGACCTTCCTCTCGGCGGACGCGGGCCTGCGACTCGACGTCTTCGAACACTACGTCCGCGGCATCGACGCGGGGAGCGAGAGCGCCGACCGCGTGCGTCATCTTCGCGAGGCAGTGCGCCTGGCGCCGCAGTACTACCCCGCCTGGCTGGCGCTCGGGCAGGCCCTCTTCGCATCGCAGGAGTACGAGCAGGCTGCGAACGCCTTTGGCCACCTTACCCGGACCGACCCGAATGCGCTGGAGGCGGACTTTTATCGGGGCCTGGCCTACTTCTACACCGGCAAGTACCTCCAGGCCGAAGATGCTTTCGCGTTTGTAAGCACCCGCCTGCCGCTTCCCGAGGTGGTGAACAATCAGGGCGTGGCTGCGGCCCGCAGGGGCAAGAGCGGGGCACCTTTTTTCCAGCAGGCCACCACGGCCGATCCGCGGGAGGGTGACTACCACTTCAACCTGGCCATTGCTCTAGCCCGCCAGAACAATGCTCCCGGCGCGCTGCTGGAGCTGGACCAGGCGGTGAAACTGCGCCCGCAGGACGCGGAAGCGCAGGCATTCGGCGCCAACCTGCACAATGCGGCGTATCTCGCGGCTCTGGGCAGGTCGGCAGCGCAGGCGCCAGTGGCAGCCACGACGGCAACTCCTGCCGCTTCGACAGCCAGCCCTGCCCAGGGCGCTGCTGCGGAGCCTAACCTTCCGCTGGAACGCATCAAGCGCTCCTACAACGAGGCCGGCTTCCGCCAGGCAGCGTTTGCGATGGAGCAGATGGACGCAACCCGCAGAGCGGCGATGCCGGCTGCGCAGCGCGCCAGCCTGCTGGTGCAGAATGGCGACCACTACCTGAACGCCGGACTCCTGGTTGAAGCCGAACGCGAGTACGGCCAGGCGCTCACCGTCAACCCGGCCTCAAGCCCGGCTCATGCGGGGCTTGCGCAGATTCGGGAGCGCACCGGGGATCGTGACGCGGCCCGCGCCGAGGCGCAACGCTCGCTTGACCTCGCGCCGAACGTGCCCGCACACCTGGTGCTGGCGCGACTCGACCTGCTGACCAGCCAGCTGCCTGCCGCGGCGCGGGAGGTGCAAGCGGCCCTGCAGATTGCGCCCAGTGACGCAAACGCACGCGGCCTGAAGCAGGCGATTGAGAGTCGCGGGCAGCAGGTTGCGCAATGATGTATCTCGCCGCTAGCAGCACGCCGCATCGGTCTGCATGTGGCGAAGAGCGGAGTGCGCGCATGCCGGCTGACTTTCAGGCGCATCGCTGGTATCGGGCGCCTGCCCTGCTCTCTTTCCTGCTCGCTTGGCTGGCGGTGCTTGGCTGCCTCAGCGCAGTTGCCCAGCAGAGCGGCCCGGCGCCGCGGGTCCAGACGGCCGCACCGCGCGTGCTCGTACTGCACCTCGATGACACGATCCAGCCGGTCAGCGAGCAGTACCTCAGCCGCGGCCTTGACCAAGCGGCGAGCCAGCACGCGGATCTCGTGCTGGTGGAACTCAATACTCCGGGCGGTCTGCTCACCTCGACCCGGGCCATGGTTCACGCCATCCTTGACTCGCCCACTCCCGTCATCGTGTATGTGACGCCCTCTGGCAGCCGCGCCGGCTCGGCCGGCTTTTTCCTGCTGGAAGCCGCCGACATCGCCGCCATGGCGCCTGGGACCAATGCGGGAGCGGCTCATCCGGTCGTCGAGGGCGGCACCCTCGATCCGATTATGAAGCAGAAGCTTGAGAACGATACCACGGCGTTCCTGCGCTCCTACGTCTCTCGCCGGCAGCGGAACGTGGAAGCAGCGGAGGACGCGGTGCTCCACTCCAGGTCCTACAGCGACAGCGAAGCTCTTAAGCTCAACCTGCTCACCCTGGTGGCCGCGGACGAGACCACCCTGCTCAACAGCCTCGACGGCCACACGGTGACCCGCTTTGGCGGCGCGACGACGCAACTTCGCACCCGCAACGCCATCCTGATTGCTGTCGAGCCCACCACACGCGAGCGCATCCTGGACCGGCTTATGGATCCCAACCTTGCGCTGCTCTGCATGATCCTGGGTCTGCTGCTTATCTATCTTGAGTTCAACGTGCCGGGCACCATCATCCCGGGGGCGATCGGGACCCTGCTGCTGCTCACTTCCCTCTTCGCGCTGAACCTGCTCCCGGTGCGGCTCACATCGGTCATGCTGCTTGTGGCGGCGATGGCCCTGCTCCTGCTGGAAGCGAAGTTTCCCAGTCACGGCGTTCTGGCCACCACGGGAATCATCTGCCTGGTGATGGGCGGACTGACGCTCGTCGCCGGGCCCATTCCGGAGCAGCGCATCCACCTGGCGACGGCTGCAGGCACGGGACTGGGCTTCGGCATCATCACTGTTTTTCTTGTGCGCATCGCCTGGCGCGCCCGGCGCAACAAGGTCCTTACCGGCCCTGAAGCCATGGTGGGCGCCATCGCCGTCGCGCAGCAGTCCTTCCACCAGCAGGGAGAGCCCCGCAGCCAGGTCATGGTGCACGGCGAACTATGGCTGGCCGAATCGCCGCAGCCCCTGTCGCCCGGGGAACGGGCCCGCGTCATCGGCGTTCGCGGCCTTACCCTGTTGGTGCAGCGCATCCCGGGCGGCCCCTAGCCGGCGGAATGGCAAGGAGCGCAACAGTGCGCTGGCATACAATCGCAATCGAGGCAACACCATGAGCATCTTCGGCCTGGCGGCCATCGCCATCGTCGTCTTCTACCTCTTCTCCTCGGTCGCCATCCTGCGCGAGTATGAGCGCGGCGTCATCTTCCGGCTGGGCCGCGCCCTGCCCCCACCCAAGGGCCCCGGCGTCATCTTTGTCTTCCGCCCTTTCGACCAGATGGTCCGCATCTCGCTTCGGCAGGAGGTCCTCGAGGTTCCTCCTCAGGACGTTATCACGCGCGACAACGTAACCCTGAAGGTCAACGCAGTCATCACCCTGCGCGTGCTCGACCCGGCGCGCGCCGTTATCGAGGTCGCCAACTACGTCTACCAGACTTCGCAGTTCGCGCAAACCACCCTGCGCTCCGTGCTTGGGGAAGTAGACCTGGACGGCCTGCTCTCTCACCGCGACGCGCTCAACCAACGCATCCAGACCATCATCGACAGCCGCACGGAGCCATGGGGTGTGAAGGTGGTCTCGGTCGAAGTGAAGCAGGTGGACCTGCCTGAGTCGATGCTACGTGCCATGGCGCGGCAGGCTGAAGCGGAGCGGGAGAAGCGGTCGAAGATCATCAACGCAGACGGCGAATTTGAAGCCGCGCAGCGCCTGGTGGATGCTGCTGCGCTGCTGGCCGAACAGCCGATGACCCTGCAGTTGCGCTACCTGCAGACGTTGAAGGACATCGGCACGGAGAAGAACACCACAATCATCTTCCCCTTGCCGATTGAAATGCTCTCGCTGCTTAACCGGGCGGTGGCCGCTGCGACCGTTCATACCGCGGCGCCCACGCCGGAGGACCCCGTATGAGGACCTATACGGACCAGGTGGGCCGCGATGACCGGATGGGCCCGATCCATGCAGAGGACGATGGGGAGGGCCTGGACCGGGCCGCAGACCTGCAAGCGGATGAGCCGCGTGATTTCACCCTTGGCATGACCGCGCTGCTGGGCATTTTCTTCGCGGTGGTGCTGGTCTGTGCTGTCTTCTTTGGATTCGGTTATTCCAGTGGGCGGACCCTGCACGCGGGCAAGCGGCCCATCATGTCTCCTCAGCCCTCGGCACAGGTTGCGCCCGAGACAACGTCTGCTTCGCCCGTCGCACCATCTCCGGCACCGCAGGTCGCTTCCAAGCCCTCGGCGGGCGCGGCCCTCAGTGAGTCCTTGCCCCAGCCACAGGCTGACGACAGCCCCGGGCTCGAGGCGCAGTCTCTGCCGCGGTCGCAGCCCGCGCGCGCTGCCTACGTGCCTGCCCCGCCTGCACCGGCTGCACCGGCTGCACCGGCTTTCGAGAAAACGAGCTCCGCTGTCATGGTCCAGATTGCTGCCGTGATGCACCCGCAGGATGCTGAGGCGCTTGCGCAGGCGCTGCGCCGCAATGGCTACGCCGCCGTGGTGCGTACCAGTCCCCAAGACAAGTTCCTGCACGTCCAGGTAGGGCCCTACCCTAGCCGCGAGCAGGCGAAGGCCATGCGTGCCCGCCTGCAGGCGGATGGTTACGATCCCATCCTCAAGCCCTGACGCGCCTTACTGCCGGCGCGCAGCAGCCCCTGCATCTGCTCCGCTGCGGTGAGCGGCAAACCGGGGTGCCGCTGTGCTCACAACGACAGAATGCTTCTGAAAGCGAAGATCGTCACGCCTCGGGTAATCGCTACGGAAGTGCCCGCCCCGGCTCTCCTGTCGAGCGCTCGCTGCGCGCGTGATCAGGGTTGCAACCGCATGCAGGTTGTTCAGCTCTAGAGACGCACGGTCCCGCCCGCGGCCGAGCAGTTGGCCGATTTCTGCCAGGCGAGTGCAGGCGCGATCAAGCCCGGCCTCATCGCGCAACAAGCCGGCCTCCCGCCACATCAGGCTGCGCAGCTCCGCCAGCAGGATTGGTTCCGCTGCGCCCTCGCTTGACGCCTCGACTGGGGCGGGCTCCGCCGAGGTGACCCCGGCAGTCGGTGCCCCTGGAAGGTCGCCAAGCATCGCCTCTGCAGCCCGTGCGCCAAAGACCAGCCCCTCCAGTAGCGAGTTGCTGGCCAGCCGGTTGGCGCCATGCACGCCCGTGCATGCCACCTCGCCAGCCGCGTACAGCCCACGGAGCGAAGTACGCCCGTCGACATCGGTCTGGACCCCGCCCATCAGGTAGTGCGCCGCAGGACGGACCGGGATCAGGTCTCGCTCCAGGCGCAGACCGTGCTGCTCAAGGAACGCCGAAATGCCCGGGAAGCGCTCTCGCAGGTCCATGCCTGCGGCAGCGACATGCCGCATGTCCAGGTACACGGGGCGCGGGGCAGCATCCTCCCCTAAACCCTCGCGCGTGATCGCCCGTGCCACCACGTCGCGCGGCGCCAGGTCCAGCAGGGGATGGTAGCGCTCCATGAAGCGCTGTCCTTGATCGTTCACGAGCACCGCGCCCTCACCCCGCAAGGCCTCTGACAACAGGAAGCGAGGCACGCCGGGCAGGCTCAGCGCGGTGGGGTGGAACTGGTAGAACTCCATGTCCTCAATGGCCGTGCCGGCGCGCCAGGCGGCAGCGATCCCGTCTCCGGTGGCAACTGCAGGGTTGGTCGTATCGCTGTACACCTGGCCTGCTCCACCGCTTGCGAGCAACACCGCCTGGGCCCTTATCTCCGAGTCTGAGGAAGAATCCCGCCCCAGCAGCGTCACCCCTGCCACCAGGCCGTGATCGTCTACCAGCAGGTCCACCAGGCTGGACCACTCACGAAAGCGAATGCGCGGATGCGTCCGTGCGTGTTCGAGCAGCGCCCGGCCGATCTCGGCGCCTGTCGCATCCCCGTGCGCGTGCAGGATCCGGTTGTTGCTATGGGCTCCCTCACGCGTCAGCATCAACTCGCCTCGCCGTTCGCCCGACATGTACCGGTCAAACGAGGTGCCCCACCGCAGCAGTTCGCCCACGCGCGCGGGCCCCTCTGTCACCAGCACCCGCGCCGCGTCTGTATCCACCAGTCCATCGCCGGCTGCCAGGGTGTCGCGCCAATGCTGCTCCACGTCCTCTTCGCCACTGATCGCTACTGCGATGCCACCCTGCGCATAGCTGGTGTTCGACTCCCCAAGCTGCTCCTTGGTGACGACGAGGACCTCCGCATGCTGCGCCAGCGTGATCGCCGCACGCAGCCCGGCGATGCCGGCGCCCACCACGATGAAGTCCGTCTGCATAAGTTCCGAGCCTACCATCTGCCTTCCAGTACTTGGACTCAGGCGCATGCCCTCACGACGCACGCAGCCTCGATCAAGCTACGATGAAAGGAACGTGCGCACCATAGCTATCCAGACTGCGTCGGCGCGCTACAGGGCGCACATCGGCTCCGGCCTGCTGCCGACGCTCGCCAGCCGCATCGCTCGCCTCGGCAGTGCTCACACGGAGCGGCGCCTCTTCGTCATCACGTCTCCCGAAATATGGGATCACTGGGCTAACGCATTCCTGGCCTCCTTCGAGCCATCGCGGCAGCCTGCAGTTCTCTTTCTTCCTGCGGGCGAGCAGCACAAGCGACTGGCCCAGGTGGAGCGACTGGCAGGAGAGCTCGCCCGGTTGGGAGCCGATCGCTCGTCGCTGCTCCTGGCCTTCGGCGGCGGCATTGTCGGCGATCTAACGGGATTCCTCGCCGCTATCTACATGCGCGGGATCGATTACGTGCAGGTGCCCTCAACCCTGCTGGCCCAGGTCGACTCCTCCATTGGAGCCAAGACAGGCGTAAACCTCGCGGCGGGCAAGAACCTGGCCGGTTCGTTCCACGCACCGCTCGCTGTCCTTTCAGATACCACTCTGCTCTCCACGCTGCCGGAACGTGAGCTGCGTGCGGGCCTCTTCGAAAGCCTCAAGATCGCCACTATCCGCGATCGCGGGCTCTTCCGGTCCATGGAACAGCAGGCTCCGCAGCTGCTCGCGCGGGACCCGGAGGCGCTGGCAGCGGTCATCGCGCGCTCAGTCGCTCTGAAGGCAGAAATTGTGCAGCTTGACGAGCGCGAGAGCGGTCTGCGCATGGTCCTCAACTTCGGCCACACCATCGGCCATGCCCTTGAATCCGTGACCAGGTACCGTTCCCTGCTGCATGGCGAAGCCGTCGCGTGGGGCATGCTGGCCGCACTCCGGATAGCACGAGAGCGAGCCACTGTCACCGACTCCGAGGCAGCGCGCATCGAGCGTGCCATCCATCTGTACGGCCCGCTGCCGGCGTTCCGCGCCACTGCTGCCTCCCTGCTTGCAGCCACCGGCAGCGACAAGAAGAATCACTCCGGCAGGCGCCGCTTCATCCTGCCGCGCGGCATCGGCGACGCGACGATTCTCGAAGACGTGACGGACGCGGAACTGCAGGCCGGCATCGCCACTATCCTCAGGGCGGGCAAGGCGGTGGAGACGAGTGCGCCACGCCCGGCTGACGACCGAGTGGCCGGCCGAATCGTGAAGGCGCCGAGTGCCTGACCTGCCGCCTCTGCCCAGCTCGCCGCACGCTTCTGACGCCAAGGCGATCGGCGCCCGCCCCGCCGGAGCGGCAGATGAACCTGCCGCGGCCACCGCTGTGCGGGAGATGTTTGACGCCATTGCTCCACACTACGACCTGCTCAACCACGTACTCTCCTGCAACATTGACCGTCTATGGTGGCGGGCCACGGCACGCGCCTGCCACGCTATCCTCGCCCGGCCAGAGGCCTCGGTCCTCGATATTTGCTGCGGCACTGGAGACATGACGCTGGCACTGCTTCGCCACCGGCCGGCGGGGGCCCGGCCCATTCTCGCCGCTGACTTCGCCCACCAGATGCTGGTTCGCGGCTCACACAAGTTTGCAGCACGTTACGCCGGGCTCCGGAACCAATCCGCACCGGGCAAGGCGCCCTCCAGCCCTGAGCGCCCGATTGCGGTCGCCATTGAAGCGGACGCCCTCCATCTGCCCCTCCCCGACGCTTCGGTCGACCTGATTACCACGGCCTTCGGCTTTCGCAACCTGGCCAACTATCGGGAGGGCCTGACCGAGTTCTTCCGCGTGCTGGCCCCCAAGGGCAAACTCGCTATCCTCGACTTCAGCGAGCCGGGCGGCCTGGCTGGCAAGCTGTACGCCTTCTACTTCCGCCGCGTGCTTCCCGCCATTGGCTCCCGCATCTCCGGGGTTCGCGGCCCGTACGCGTACCTGCCGGCGTCTGTCGAACGCTTTCCGCCCCCTGCGGAGATGCTGCAGCTGATGCGCAGCGTCGGGTTTGTCGAACCCTCCTGGACTCCATACACCTTCGGCATTGCCGGTCTCTACCAGGCCGGCAAGCCATAGGCTGACCCAAAACGAACCGCGTCCCCGCAGGAGCGTGCACAGCCGCCCTTCCTCCCGACAGACGTTGTAGGCTGGAAGCGTATGAGCGAGGCGACCATCTCTCCGGCATCGGCCGGTCCGGAAAAGAAGGCGGTCGCCCTCAACTCGGCCGCCGCTGCCCTGCTGATGACGTTACTGAAACTTGCCACGGGCCTTGCTACCGGCTCGCTGGGCGTGCTCTCGGACGCGGCTCATTCCGGGATCGACCTGCTCGGCGCCGGGCTCACCTATCTCTCTGTCCGGATGTCGGGCAAGCCTGCCGACGAGGACCACCCCTACGGTCACGCCAAGGTAGAAAACCTCTCCGCTTTCTTCGAGACGATCCTGATGCTCTCCTCTGCTATCTGGATCAGCTATGAAGCAATCTCGCGGATGCTGCGCCACGATGTCAGCATCCGCTATTCGGCCTGGCCGCTGGCGGTCCTCGCCCTCTCGATGGGCACGGACTACTGGCGTTCTCACCAGCTGGCGGGCGTGGCCAAGCGGACCCACAGCGATGCGCTGGCGGCCGATGCACTTCATTTTGCGTCGGACATCTGGGCCAGCGCTGCCGTCTTTCTGGGGCTTAGCCTTTCATGGATCGGGGCGCGCGCCCATCTGTCTTCGCTGCGCTACGCGGACTCGATCACCGCGCTGCTCGTCTCCGTCCTGATCCTGCGCATGTGCCTGACCCTGGCGCGCCGCACCGTTGGCGCCCTGCTAGATTCCATCCCCATCGAAATGCGCTCCCGCGTCCTCGCCGAAGTGCAGCGCGTGGATGGCGTGCTTGGCGTGGACCAGGCGCGCATGCGGCGTGCGGGCGCTTCCTACTTTGCCGACCTGACCCTCTCGCTCTCGCGACAGCTGACCTTTCAGCACGCCGAACAACTCGTCGAAGAGGCGACCGCTGCCGTCCACCGCATCCTCCCCGATGCGGACGTGGTCATCCGCACGGTGGCTCGCGAAACCAGCACGGAGAGTATCTTTGACCGCGTGCGCGCCGTTGCCCTGCGCAACAACGTCGTTCTTCACGATGTCGCGGTTCAGCGCTTCGGCACCAAGCTTGCGATCGAGCAGCACATTGAGGTCAACGAGAGCCTGCCCTTGCGGGAGGCCCACCGATTTGTGCGCCGCATTGAAGACGAGATCCGGCAGGATGTTCCGCAGGTGGACCGCGTGGTCACCCACATCGAGTCTGAGCCAGGGACGATCGAGCAGCCCGTCTCTCGTGCCCGCGACAGGGCGATGGAGGACCATCTGCGGCGCGCCGCCGCCACCCTGCCCAAGATTCTTGACGTGCACGATGTTGTTGTTTCTTCGGTAGGCGACAGGTTTCTGCTCTCCTGCCATGTCACCATGCCCGACAACCTCCCCATGCAACAGGTCCACGAGGTGATCACTACTCTTGAGTCGCGCTTCAAGTCAGACTGCCCCGAGGTCTCCCGCGTCGTGATTCACCCGGAGCCGGAGACGGACAATCACCACCATTAGGTCAGTCGCAACTCGCCACTCCGTGCGAGCGTTCCGCAAAACAGGAGCCCCATGATCGCCACCTCGGCCTGGAGACCAGCCACGACCCAGTTTGAAGCCCAGACTGCAAGCAGCCACGCGCTGCTTTTTGACACCGATGCTGCCCACACTCTCGGCCCTTCGCCGATGGAGGCGGTGCTTGCCGCACTCTGCGCCTGCACTTCGGTCGACGTGGTCAGCATCCTTCAAAAGAAGCGCGAACCGCTCACCTCGCTGGTGGTCACAGCAGAGGCCGAGCAAGCGCCCGCGCCGCCTCGCGTCTTCACGCACATCACGCTGACGTATCGCGTGGGCGGAGCACTGTCCCGTAAGGCGGTCGAAGATGCTGTTTCGCTCTCGAAGGAGAAGTACTGCTCGGTTTCGATCATGCTGGCGCCTTCGGTCAGGATCGACTACGTCATCGAGTACGCGGATGAGAACCCGGCACCATGATCCGCTTCTTCCGCGCCGGCATGGTCACGCTCATCCTGCTCCTGATCGCTACCCTGTCCGCGTTGATCACCATGCGGTTCGCGATCCATGGTGCCGAGGTGAGTGTTCCGGATTTCAAAGGAATGACGCTGGCCGCCGCAGCCCAGCGGGCTGCGACTCTGGGCGTCAGCCTCTCGGTGGAAGGCCGACTCTACAGCACCGAGCTGCCGGCGGGCCGCGTGCTGACGCAATCCCCGGCGCCCGGGTCGGTCGTCCGGCGGGAGTGGCAGGTGCGCGTCACCGAGAGCCTGGGTCCGCAGCGGGTCGCGATCCCCGACGTTGTCGGTCAGCACGAACGCCTGGCCAGCATCGCCATCCGCCGCCTCGGCCTCGAACTCGGCACCATCACCCGGATGCCCGACGCCCAGGTGCCGCCGGGCACCGTGATTTCTCAGAACCCGCTTCCTCACGCCGCCGGTGTGGAGCGCCCGAGCGTGAGCCTGCTGGTGGCCGACCCGCAGCCCGACCCGCCCGCAGCCTTCCTGATGCCCGACTACACCGGCAGGCCAGGCACCGCGGCCCAGGCCGACCTCACCCGCGCGGGCCTGTCCGCAGCCACCGTCGGTCACACGCCGCCGGCCGGCAACCCCGCGGCGCAAGCCTCCACCGCGTCGCCCGGCACGGTCGTTCATCAAAGCCCGGGGCCGGGCGAGCGCGTCACGGCACAGACCCCGATTGTTCTTGACCTGGCGCCCTGAGGCGCGCGCAAACGTGGACGTCCATCTTCACGTAGACACAGGCTGCTTGACGCCGTGTTGTATGCTGCCCTCACCATGAAAACTCTCCCGGGTATGGGCCTCCTTGTGAGCCTCGTCGCAACACTGGCCCACGCGCAGGCGGGCCCAACAACGACCACGACCGTCCTCCGAGCCGCCCACATGCTCGACGTGCGGGCAGGCAGACTCATCTCTCCAGCTGAGATTGTCATCGAGGGAGACAGGATCGTCTCCGGCCCGGCACCTGCAGGCGCAAGGGTCATTGACCTGGGCAGCCTGACCCTGATGCCCGGGCTCATAGACGCGCACGTGCACCTCTTCCTGCATCCCGGCGCGGAGGACCTGCAAACGGTCGAGGAGTCTGTGCCGCAGCGGACGCTGATCGCCATGGACGCGGCCCGCCTTGACTTGCTTGCAGGCTTTACGGCCGAGCGCGACATGGGCACCGAGGGCGCTGGATCTGCAGACACCGCCGTTCGTCAGGCTATCGAATTCGGGCTGTTTCCCGGGCCACGCCTGCGGATCAGCGGCAACGCAATCGACCTCACGGGTGGCCACGAGGATGCGATTGGCTACAACCCGGCGCAGCACATTCTCTCTAACGCCACTTACGCGGACTCAGCCGAAGAGCTGATCCACGTCATTCGCGAACAACGGAAGGAAGGCGCCGATTTCACCAAGATCTACGAGACCGGCCCTGACACTCTTGTCGAGGGCGCCTTCCACACCCCCTACCAGTACAACGAGGCGCAGCTCAAAACCGCTATCGAAGAAGCAGCCCGGCTGGACCCGCGCCCCGGCCATGGCGTCGCCGTTCACGCGACCGGCGAACCGGGCACCGGCTACGCCGCAGGGGCCGGCGTTGCCTCGATCGACCATGCCTATCAACTCAGCCCCGAAACCATGCGCCTCATGCGGGAGAAGGGCATCCCGGCAGTCCCCACGTTTGCGATCTCGGAGTATTTTGCTGACCACGCCGACTCGCCGGCGCGCGCTGCCATGCTGCGCAGCGAACAGGCCTTCCATGCGGCCGAGTTCCGCAAGCAACTCGCAGCCGGCGTGCCGATGGCCGTGGGCAGCGACGTGGGACCCTTTCCGCACGGCACCCAGGCACGCGAGCTGGAGCTAATGGTGCAGTACGGCATGACGCCGCCCGATGTACTGAGAGCGGACCTGCTCGAGGGAGCGAAGTTGATGGGCTGGGAAGGCCAAATCGGAGAACTGAAGCCGGGCCTCTACGCCGACGTGATTGCCGTCGACGGGGATCCGCTGCGGGACATCTCTGCTGTCCGCCGGGTAGCGTTTGTGATGAAGGGTGGCGTGATCTACAAACGCCCTTGAAGGGGGCGCCGACTCGGACTTAGCCCGGACTTCCGGCGCCGGGAGCTAGACGGCTTCGCTGCACCACCGCGGCAAAGAAGCCGTCGCACCCCAGCACCCCCGGCACGGTGCGCAGGTAGGGCCCGCTCAGGGCACTTTCCTCGAGCCGCTGCAGTCCGGTCCGGTGCAACAGGCCTGCTGCGGCCATCTTGCGCAGCTCCCCTGCAACTGCCAGCAGCTCGTAACCATGCTTGTTGCGTAACGCTTCCTCTACCACCAGTTCGTCTTCCTCCGGCTCGAGCGAGCAGGTGGAATACACCAGCCGCCCTCCTGGTCGCAGGGCCGCCAGTGCGGCCGAGAGGATGGTCACCTGGCGCTGATGCTGCGAGGAAAGAGCGTCTTCGCTCAGGCGATGCCGTATCTCCGGGTTGCGGGCCAGCGTGCCTGTGCCGCTGCAGGGCACGTCGCAGAGGATCACGTCATAAAGCGGGTCGGCCTTGATGCCGGCCGCGTCGCCTGCTACCAGGCGAAGCCGCTCATTTGCCGGCAGGAGCCGGCGCATCCTGCGCAGCCGCGTCTCACTCAGGTCCATGGCCGTGACCTGCGCATCGTGCGTGCGCTCCAGCAGGATGGCGGTCTTGCCGCCCGGCGCAGCACAGGCATCCAGCACCTGAGCAGGCGCGCCGTCCTCGCCGACAGCCAGGCTGGCGGCCAGCTCGCCTACAAGCTGCGAGGCTTCGTCCTGCGCCCGGACCCAGCCGCTCAAGACAGCCGGCGTGCCCCCGGCGCTGCCTGAGACAACCCGTCGCGCCTGAGCTAGAAACTCTCCTGGAGCGAGCGCCACCCCTGACTCTGCCAGCGAGTGTTCCGCGCCGTCAAGCAGCAGACGCAGCGCCGTCGGAGCGGGCGCCTGGTCATAGGCGCAGATCTTCGCAGCTGCGTCCAGCCCAAAGCGGCGGCGCCAACGTTCCACCAACCACTCCGGATGCGCCGCCGCCGCATCGAAGCTAACACGCGCTCCCCTGGCCTGCTCGCGTGCCAGGCGCCGCAGCACCGCATTGACCATCCCTGCTGCGTACTGCCCGTCGGCTTGCTTGGCCAGCTCCACGCTCTCTCCGATGGCCGCATGGGCGGGCACCCGGTCCAGGAACAGCAATTGGTAGGCGCCGAGCCGCAGCGCCACGATCACGCCCAGGTGCATCTCAGCGTCGGGCTTCGACAGTCTTGCCGCGATCTCCGCATCAAGCACCCTCTCCCACCGCAGGGTGCCCAGCACCAGCTGCGTCATCAGGTCGCGGTCTTGCCGCGAGAGCGCCTCAGCCCGCGGGGATCGCAGTTGATCGTCGCTATGCGCTGTGCCTCGCTCCACCGCCAGGAGGATGTGGGCCGCCACGGCTCGGGCCGGCGCCACACTGCGGGCCACAGCAGCGTCAGCAGGCGCGCTGCCGACTGGCGGTTGAGAGCGTGTAGGACGCTCAACCAAGGCGCGCCCCCTCGGGAATCGGGTGGCCGCGAAGAAACTCCGCCGCGAGCATGCTGCGCCGGCCCTCCAGCTGCACTTCGACAAGCTCCACCCAGCCCTCGTCGCCGCAGCAAAGATAAAGCCTTGCAGCCTGCACCAGCAGGGTGCCCGGCGCGGCCACCTCGTGCCTTGCGGCAGCAGGCGCCATGCGGCTGACCGTGAACTTGCTCTGCCCAAACATGGACCAGGCGCCCGGCCAGGGAGTGAAGCCGCGCCAACGATTGTAGGTCTCGCGTGCGGGCCGGCTGAAGTCCATGCGCCCGTCCTCACGCGTAAGGATCGGCGCGAGCGTGGCCCGCTCATGGTCTTGCGGGCGCGGCGCCAGCCTGCCCGCCTCCAGCTCCTCCAGTGTCTCCAGCATGAGTTGAGCACCCATGTGTGCCATGGGGGGATATAGATCTTCTGCTGTCTTGTCAGGCCCTATGGCGAACTCGTTTTGCTGCAGAATGTCACCCGTATCAAGGCCCTCGTCGAGCCGCATCGTGGTCACGCCTGTGACCGATTCGCCGCGCGCCACCGCCCACTGAATGGGCGCGGCGCCGCGATACCTTGGCAACATTGACCCATGGAGATTGAGGTTCCCATGGCGCGGCAGCCCCAGCATCCATGGGGGGATGATGCGCCCATAGGCCACTACCAGGATCGCGTCGGGCGCGATCGCCTCCAGCCGTTCGCGCAGAGCCTCGTTCTTCCTGATCTTTTCTGGCTGCTCTATGGCCAGGCCCGCGGCAAGCGCCGCCTGCTTGACCGCCGATGTGACGAGCTGCATGCCGCGGCCACCTGGCCGATCAGGCTGCGTCAGCACCAGGGACACCTCGTGCCCTGCCTGCAGCACAGCGTGCAGCGTGGGCACGGCAAATTGCGGGGTTCCGCAAAAGACCAGCCTCATCGCGCGGCCACTTACCACTCGCCGTTCTTCTGCATCTTGCGAATCTTGCGCATCAGCAGATCGCGCTTCAGTGCGCTCACCCGCGAAAGAAAAAGAATGCCATGCAGGTGGTCAATCTCGTGCTGGAAGGCGCGGGAGAGCAGCTCCGCCCCATCCCGCTCCTGCCATGCGCCGTGCTCGTCCTGTGCCCGTACCTTCACCGTCGCCGACCGGGAGACCTTCTCCCGAATATCCGGCAGACTGAGGCACCCTTCCTCCTCGTACTGCCGTCCCTCGCGGAAGGTGATCTCAGGATTGATCAGCACGATCCTCTCCTCCGGAGTCTTCTGAAAGCTGAGATCGATTACTGTCACCTGGCTGGAAATCCCAATCTGCGGCGCCGCCAGGCCGATACCTTTGGCCGCATACATGGACTCGAACATGTCCGCGACGAGTGTGCGTAGCTTGTCGTCAAACGCGGTGACCGGTTCTGCCGGCCGCTGCAGTACCGGGTCCGGATACTTTATGATCTCTCGAATCATCGCCTGCTGAGCACCCTCTTCCATCCTCCGAAACGTGGAGCCCACCGTTCGCGGCGCCGGCTTCTGATCGCCTCAAGCGCAACAGATCCACTTACCCGCTAATACGAACGAATCTGCTCCAAGTATCCATCGTAGTTACGTTTCAGCTCCCGCAGCGAGTCGCCTCCGAACTTCTCCAGCAGCAGCCGCGCAAACGTCAGAGCCACCATCGCCTCGGCCGCGACGCCCGCGGCCGGGACCACGCAGACATCGCTCCGCTCATAGGCTGCCTTGGTCTCTCCGCGCCCCTCGTAGCTGACAGAACCGAGCGGCCGCCGGAGCGTCGAGATCGGCTTCAAGTACCCGCGTACGACCACGTCTTCGCCATTCGAGATGCCGCCTTCCATGCCGCCCGCATTATTCCGCTCCCGCGTGAACCGTGTCGGTCGGCCGGCGTTCGCGGCGTCGTCTATCCCCGCATAGCCGATCGCATCGTGAACCTCGGACCCGAGCGACTCCGCTGCCGTTACGCCACGCCCAATCTCCACTGCCTTGACCGCCTGCAGCGACATCACGGCCTGGGCCAGCAGGCCATCCAGCCGCTCATCCCAGTTTGCGTAGGTACCCACCCCGGCCGGCGCCCCGTGCACCACCACCTCAAAGACGCCGCCGATCGAGTCGCCGGTACGCAGCGCGAGGTCGACTTCCGCCTTCATGCGCGCCTCATCCTCCGCATCCACGCAACCCAGCAGGACCTCCTGCTTCCGGGCAAGCGCCGCGATCTCCTCCCACTGTGCTTCGCGCGCGAGCTCCGCGCTCCCTACCCGCACCACGTGGCTAAGCACCTCGATGCCGAGGGGCAGGAGGAGCAGCTTGGCAATCGCTCCCGCTGCCACACGTGCCGTCGACTCCCGGGCTGATGCCCGCTCCAGCACATAGCGCGCATCCTTGAAGTCGTATTTCAGCGAGCCAGCCAGGTCGGCATGGCCCGGGCGCGGCGAGGCTACGGCCTTGTGCTTGGAAGCGTCTCCCCGTTCGACCGGCAGAATCTCGGCCCAGTTCTTCCAGTCGCGATTCTCGATCTCCATTGCGATCGGGGAGCCGATGGTCAGGCCATGGCGCACGCCCGAGACGATGTGGGCCCTGTCCTGCTCGATGCGCATGCGCCCGCCACGGCCATAGCCCTGCTGGCGCCGCCAGAGTTCGCGGTTGATCCATTCCGCCTCGACCGCGATACCTGCGGGCACGCCAGAGACCAGCGCGACCAGCTTTTCGCCGTGCGACTCTCCTGCAGTAGAAAACCTCAACATGTCTTGTCGATTGTACTGGCCCGTGCGTCGACTAGACCGCCTGTGACGCGGGCCAAGTGCTGTCGGGTCGAGTGCCTCAGGGCTTCTCCTCGCCCGCCAGGAAGGCGCGAGTATCGAGCAACGGCCGCTCCAGCGCGCGGACCCAGTCTGTCATGGTCCCCGGTTCTCGCCCGCCTACCGCCGACCGATCCAGCTCGGTGCGCAGGGTCTGCATCTTCGCTTCGAGGTCGTCGAGATAATGCAGGAGCAGCGCCTCCGGAATCATGGGCAGCTTTGGCGATCCAAACTCCAGCCGCCCGTGGTGGGTCAAGATCATGTGCTGCAGCAGGAGCCGCAAGCGAGGCGGGAAGTCGGGAACCAGGGCAACCTTCTGCTCAAACATGGCTAGGCCAATAGAGATATGGCCCAACAGTTGGCCTTCAATCGTGTACTCAAAGCTTGTGCCCCAGCGCAGCTCGGCGAGCTTTCCAATGTCGTGCAGGATCGCGCCTGTAAGCAGCAGGTCGCGATTCACCTCCGGGTAGTGCGTGGCCGAGAAGGCGCAGATATCGAGGAGCGAGACGAT
>DASWUY010000286.1:0-6585 GCA_036401435.1 Acidobacteriaceae bacterium
GCCGGGCGCCTCGACCGTGATCTTGTAGTTGCCGGCGGGGAGAAACTGCGCGCTGTACTCACCGCTGTCGCTCGACTCGGTGTTGATGACCGTGCCCGTGTCGAGGTTGGTGATCTGCACCCGCACATGCGGCACGACCGCTCCCTGCGCGTCAGTCACCTGGCCCAGAACTCTTGCTGTCTGCGCATGCAGGCTCGAGCCGAAGAGCGCGGCCGTGCAGACAAGAGCAATCCTCACAGTGCGAGTTACGTTTCTGAACGGCAATGGCTTGGACCTCAAGATCATGGTTCGGGATCCTGTCTGCAGGACTGGGTGCTCGGGAAGTGCGACAGTGTGGTCAACCGCTATCTGCGCATAATTCGCCGTGCAAATGCGCATAGTTCGGCCAATATTCATGCAGAATTCTCGACTTCTTAATTCACGCGAGTTTCATTCGACCTTCATGCATGCGGCCCGCACTCGCCGTTACTTTCTCATCTGCCGAGAGGCGAGCGAGCCTGAGCGGGTCAAACAACCCTGCCAGACTGCGAAGCCCAAGCGAGCACGAGGTCGCAGGCAGCAGAGGCAAAGAAGACCCACTGCGTAGATGGCAGCATGATTGACTGCGCCGCGATTTCGGCGCTCCAGCCGCTGTGTAGAGCATTGTGCATGGCGACCACACTGCCCTCCCCCAGGGGGAGTGGGAGTCACCCTCAACGGAATGTTGCAAGGAGCTTTTCAATGAAGACTTTATCTTACGTATCCGGTGCCGTTGCGCTTGCCTTGGCGGCAACGCTCGCGCCCGGTGCCCAGGCGCAGACGCTGCAGGTGCTGACCGCAGGCTCGTCGGCGCAGTTCGGTCCGTTTGCTGTAGCTGCGTATGCGCTGGCCCAGGCCGGCGGCGCGACTGCCCACCACTACACCGTCAAGTCGGGCACCTGCGTCAGCGGCTCGACCAGTTGTTACGCCTCGCTGTCTGACTCGCGCACGCTCACCGAGAACGGCACCAAATACACCATTCCGCAGGAGCCGGCGAACCTCTGGATCGTCTGGAGCAACAACGGTATCTGGGCCTACGCCAGCGTAGACTCCACCGTCGGCGTTCGCTCCTTCCAGGCCTATCCCCGCGCGACCCTTGCGCTCGCCTCAACCCTGCCGCTGAGCTCCACGTCCAACTACCTCTTCTGGAGCGATGGCACTCCTGATACCGCGCCCACTCCGGCTGTGATCAGCGCGCTTCAAGGCCATGCCCTGACCGCTGCCAACACCGACATCCGCCCGGAAGACGCTCTCTTTGCCACCAACCGCGCGCTCAACACGCTGGGCTACGGCAAGGTCGCCGATCCGCGCAGCGGCCACTCCGGCCAGTTCCTGATCGGCAACCCGATCGTCAGCTACTTCACCGGCAGCACGGCGACGCCCTCGTCCTTCAGCCTGACGGCGAGCAGCGGAAGCTCCAACGTATACGACCCCATCAGCGGACAGCTGATTCCTGCCAGTGCTGCGTTTGAGACTCTGCCGGTGGGCGCGGCTCCGATCGTCTTCCTGGTCAACAACGCGTCCGGCGCGGCGACGACCGCTGCGAAGAACGTCACCAGCGCCAATGCGGCTTCGCTCTTCAGCGGCACCGACAATTGCGCGGGCAACCTGCTGGACGGTCTCTCGTCCTCCGTCTCGCTCACCCCGATCCTGCGTGAGCCTCTCTCAGGCACCATGAACACCACCGAGTACAGCGTCTTTGTTCCGGGCGGCCACTCGCAGGAGACCGGAGTAAGCGCCACCTCAAACAACCCGCTGCATAAGCCCTGCGGCGCCGCCTTCCGCGATCGCGCGGTAGGTACGGGCGACTCCGTCAAGGCCGTGCAGAACGGTTACGCTGCCGGCAACTCCGCCCTGGCTACGAGCAACGCGGTCGGCTACGCGTTCTTCAGCTATGAGTCCACCGGGCAGAACTCCGGCGGCACAGCGCCTTACCGGTACATCACCCTGAACAGCGTGGATCCGATTGCAACGTCGTACGGCACCGGCACGCTGCCCTACTGCAACACCTCGGCCGGCTACCTCAAGTGCCCTGTCGCCGGTGGCAGCTCCTTCCCCAACCTGCGCAACGGCAGCTACAAGGCGTGGTCGATCTACCGCGTGGTGACAGACGCGGCCGGCGCGGCAAACGCCACCACGCTGGTGAACAAGGCGCAGGCTCTGGTCAACTCGCAGATTCCTGACTTTGTCCCCTTCAACCCGCAGTGCCGCACCACGGCAAGCGGTGTAAGCGATCCCGGCCTGGACGTGTATCGCGAGCACTATGTGCCTTCGACCATCACCACCACGCCCAACACCATCTCGATCACACCGAATGATGGTCCTCGCAACACAACCAACGTAAGCTGCACGGTCGGCAGTCCGCAGTCCTTCCCGCACCTGACACTGGGCGGCCAGATCGCCGGCAACCCGAATGTGGAGATGGGCGGCGATGTGGGTGGCACGATCCAGGGACCCTTCACCGCCTCGCACCTGCCCACGGTTCCTGGGCCAACCGAGCCGCAGCCTCACTAGGCAGCTGGCTCTTTTGCAGCAAATGCCGCTGGGCGATGCGCGTTGCACCGCCCGGCGGCAGCAGTACCGCAGAAGTACTCAGGATCATGCAAGTTGGGACGGGTGGCGAATGGTGCAAGGGTTACAGCAGTGGGTGCGGGGCCGGCGCAGATCCGGTTTGCTGATGTGGGTGGTCGTGTCGGCACTGGTGCTCGCCGCGCAGGCGCGCGCCCAGAGCCCTGGCCCGGATGCCTACAGCGGCCTCTCCTGGGGCGACCTCGCCTACTACGTCGGCGGCGGAACCAACCCTGTCAACTCGCCCATCGCCGATGGCACCCTCGGCACGAACGTACAGGCGGAGACCGCGACTGCTCTGGCCGTAGACAGCATGGGCAATATCTACTTCGCCGGCAGTGACGCTGTTGTCTACATCGAGTACGAAAATACGAGCACCGTGCCTGCACTGCTGGCGGCGGTGACGACCAACGCCAGCCCGGCAGTGACGCCGCAGTTGCATGGCATCTACCAGATCGCGGGTGCCTCAGGACCGAGTACCAACTGCCTGACCGAGGCCAGCCCGCAGACCTTCTGCGCCGATAACTCATCGAACGCGCTGCTGGCCACCTTCGGCGCCATTGCTTCGATGGTTGTCGATGCCAACGGCGACATCTACACCACCGACGGCAACACGGTGGCGGCGGTGCGGCGCATCCATGGCGCGGTCAGCGGGAACACCGTCACCACCTCCGTCACCACCATCGTCGGTACGCTGAACTGCCCTACGGCCTCGGGCTTCGCCGGCTGCCCTGCTTCGAGTGGCACAGACGGGCTGGGCGATGGAGGCCCGGCCGATGCGGCCACGCTGCAATACACGACCGCCATCCGCCTTGATGCGCATGGCAACCTCTACATCTCCGATGGCGGCAACGCCGTCGTTCGGGTCGTGTACATGCCAGGCGCAAGTGCACCGCCCGCCATCCTTCCCACAGCGACGCAGGGTTCTATCTACAGCGTGGTAGGCACGCCCGGCGTCAACACCTGCCCTGCCACCTGCAGCGACTTCGCCGGACCGGCCAACAGCTTATATCTCTACCCCTACGGAGTTGAGGTAGATGGAGCCGGGGACCTCTATGTGGTGGATGGCATCGGCGATCAGATCGGCATCGTGTATGCGGGCGGAACGGAGCCGCCGTTGCTGAAGACCCTTCTAGGGCAGACGCCGCCAGTCACCGGCAATGCTTACCTGCTCGCGGGCACGCTCGCGACGCCTTGTTCGACCGCGCCATGCGGCGATGGCGGCCCGGCGACGCAGGCCCAGATCAGTGCGCAGTCCATGCACGTGGACAGCGCCGGCGCCAACCTCTACTTCAACGACTATGCCGACTTCACCATCCGCAAGATCGACACCGCCGGTTATATCTCGTCTGTTGCCGGAGTGGAAAATCCCTCGAATGTGCTAGGCATCTCCACCTCGATCGGCGTAGGCGGCTCGGTGGTGAATGCAGAATTTGTCGCCGCCACGGACTTCGTTTTCGACCCGGCAAATAACCTGTACATCGCTGACAGCCAGGAGATCTGGACGGCCCCGCCAGCGGTACCGCAGACTATTGCAAACTTCCCCGCAACCGCAACCGGCACCTACGGGCAGTCGGTCACGCTGGACGCGGTGGCCGAGAATAGCGCAGGCACCGCCACTGGCTCGGCCATCAGCTATAGCTACACGGTGAACGGCGGCAGCCCAACCGCGCTTACCGGCACCACGCTGGTGCTGCCCGGTGCGGGCACGGTGGTGGTGACAGCGAGCGCAGCGGGCGGCGTCGAAAATGACGTCGTCTATGGGCCGGCCACGTCCACCGAGACGATCACGGTCAACAAGGCCACGCTGACCGTCGTCGCGAACGACATCAGCGCGGTGTACGGGCAGCCCATTGCACCGCTTACCGCCTCCTACATGGGCTTTGTGAATGGCGACACTGCCAGCGTGCTGACCGGGGCACCGGCACTTTCAGACGGCGGCATTACGCAGGGTGCCAACGCCGGAGCCTACACGATTACAGCCAGCGCGGGCACGCTGGCCTCTCCCAATTACACCTTTGTCTTCGTCTCCGGCACACTGCAGATTACCGGGGGTACCGCCCAGACAATCACCTTCAATCCTCTGCCGAACCTGACCTATGGACAGGCGCGCACGATCACCCTGGCTGCAACGCTCACCCCGGCCACGCCTGCTCGCGCCATCACCTACACGCTCAGCCCAAGCAGTCCGGCAACCATCTCCGGCTCGACGCTCACCATTACCGGGGGCGGCACAATCACGGTGACGGCCAACCAGGCCGGCAGCAACACTCTTGCAGCGGCGGCGCCGGTAACACAGTCGTTCGTGGTCAACCCGGCTCCACTCACGGTGACCGGGCCTGCTGTCTCGCTGCCGTTCAACACCCCCATCACTCCTGCGGATTTTCCGCCGCCTACCATCACCGGGTTTGCCGCCGGAGACACGCAGGCGCTGGTCACCGGCAGTGCCACTTACACGACGACAGCCACGGGCACGCCAGATGCGGGCAGCACCTTCCCGATCAACGTAGCGCTGAACACGCTCGCGCTCGTGCCCTCGGCAGCCAGCAGCTACACCTTTGTGACGCCGGCCAGGCCTGGCACCTTGACCATTACGCCTGCGTCTCAGAGCCTGCTCGTCCCACAGTTGAACCCGCTGATCTACGGCGGCAGCGACCCGGTGACAGCGACGGCCATCGACTCCAAGGGCAACGCGACAAGCCTGCCCGTGACCATTACCTCAAGTGCGCTCGCGGCCTTGAACAACCACTACCACAGCGTGACCGAGGCGCCCGGCGGGCAAGCAACCCTCAACGCCAACGTCGGCGTGGGCATCGTGACCCTGACTTACACGCAGGCTGGCAACAAGAACTACAGTGCGGCGACATCTGTCACTCAGACCGTTACGATTGCCCCGGCACCGCTGCAGGTGGTGGCCAACTCGTTTACCCGGGAGTTTGGCGCGCCCAATCCAACGCTCACCTACTACATCGGCTGCCCTCCCCTCAACGGGCAGGCGGGTGGCGTGACCAACTGCTTTGTCAATAACGATTCCGACGTCCCCAGCGTGGTCAGCGGCACGCCGGTCCTGTCGGTCAATGCGGATCAGACGTCGCAGCCAGGCTCGTATCCCATCACGATTGCTCCGGGCACGCTGTCAGCGCCGAACTACACGATCGTGCCAGTCAATGGCACGCTGATCATTACTCCGGCGGGCTCCTACAGCATCACGCCAAGCACTCCCACGCTGACCATTGCAGCCGGCCACGCCGGGCAACTTACCCTTACGGTGACGCCGACGAACTACTATCAGGGCACCGTCACGATGAGCTGCGGGGCCCTGCCTGCGAACGTCAGCTGTATCTTCAGCCCGCCCAGCTTCACCTTTACCGGGTTAACCAACATCGTCGGCGGCGTGAACCCTGCGCAGGGCACGCTGACCGTCAATACGCTCGGGGGCCGGCCAGTGGTAGGCGCGCTGACCGCGCCAGGCACCACCCTGCTGCCTGCGGCACTGCTGCTGCCGGGCGCGCTCGCGGGATGGTGGATGGCGCGCAGGCGGCGCGCCCTCTCTCTAAAATACGCGGGCATATGGCCGGCTCTCGGTGTGCTGCTGTTGAGCGTCGCGGCGCTGGGTATCACCGCATGCGGCAGCAGCAGCACTGCCGGTAGCCAGGTCGCCGCCCCCGGCACAGTGAACCTTACCATCACCGCAACGGGCACCAGCGCAGCCGGGACCGGCAATGTGGTGCAGTCGCTGCATGTGACCGTGGTGATTCAGTAAGTCGACTTTTAACCGCGTGCTTGTTTTGCTGGACTGTTGGGCTGCGCTAGCTGGGAAAGATCGACAGATCGAAGAACCGAAGGATCGACAGAACAAGTCAGCAGATTGTAAGCAAGACTGTTTCATGCATGCCCACGGTAGTCATCGCACAGCAGAAGGCAGCTACCTCCAGGTGGTCATTCTGCTTCCCTCTTAACGCGCTGTTTCCATCCACGGAGCCTCCACAATGAAGATCA
>DASWUY010000287.1:0-2702 GCA_036401435.1 Acidobacteriaceae bacterium
AGAAGCCGGAGTGGGCGATGGCGAGGGGATGGCCGGCGTGGTCGAGGAGCGTGGCATCGATGCGGTAGAGGCCGCTTGAGGCCGGCGGCGGCAGGGTGAGGACGAGGTCGGAGGCGGGGTCGCCGGAGAGGTCAGCGGAGAGGTCGCGGCGCAGGGTAGTGGGGCGTCCGGGGGCGCCCTGGCGGGAAAGGGTGACCTGGGCGGTGGCAGCGGCATGGGGCTCCGCCGCCGCGGTGTAGCGGAGGTGCAGCTGGACCGGCTCGCCGGGGAGGTAGAGCGGCATCTCGGGGTCGGCGTGAAAGTCCTGGGCGCCGTGGGAGGCGGCCTGGACGAGCGAGGCGAGCAGGGGGCCGGCGGTGGAGGCGAAGTCCGGCGGCAGGTCGGAGGTGAGCAGGACCCAGCGGCTGCCGGTGAAGCGGGCGTGGAGGTGATCGATCTGGACGGCGGGAGCGGCGAGGTGGCGCCCGTTGGCGTCGCCCCAGGCGAGCGCGTCGATCCGCGCATCGATTCTGCCGGCAGAGCCCCCGCGCTCGCTCAGGCGGCTGGCGCTGAGGTGCAGGATGGGGCTGAAGGCGCGCTGCCAGGAGAAGGCAGGTGTAGGGAGCAGGGTGTCCGGGTTGGCCTGAAAGCGGAGCCCGGCGGAGGAGGGTGTCTGCTCGTACTGGTCGATGAGGAGCTCTGAGGAGAAGCGCATGCTGGGGTCGCGCAGCTTCCAGACGCCGGCGTCGAGGAACGCGGCCCGGGTGAAGGGGCGGCCGCCGAGGACGAGGAGGTTGCCGCCGCGTTCGAGGTAGCTGTGGATGGCAGGCCAGTCCGCCTCAGGGAAGGCAGAGCCGTAGGGGAGCACGAGCAGCGTGGTGTCCGGGGTGAGGGCGGCGGGCAGGTGCGCGGTATCGACAAAGGCGGCGCCGGGCAGAAGGGAGTGGAGCTGCGGGTCGCTGAGGGGCGCGGTGTCGGCGGTGGGGAAGCCGGGCTCGGAGAAGACCTGGACGGTGCCGGCGGTGGCAGCGGGGGAGAGAGCGGCAAGGAGCAGGGCGGCGGCGAGCCAGGTGAGGATGGATTTCAACGTGCGTCTCCGGTGGGTGAGGTCTAGCGCCGGGCGGACTCCTGGTGGACGACGGGGTATGGATGCTGAGCCCGCCCGGGACGAAGCAGCGGGCCAGGTGGTGGGAAGGCCGGCTGCGGCAGGTGGGATGCTTTATGAGCGCTGCTTATGAGCCGGGGATGGTTCCGGAGAAGAGGAGCATGCCGCCGCCGGGCTGCACCTGCCGGCCATCGGGAAGCGTGATGGGGGGTGGAGGGCCGACGCCGAAGCCGTAGCTGTTGCGGGGGCCGAAGGTCTGGATGCCGTTCGGCCCGGGCGAAGAGGGGCCGAGCATGGCTGATCCGGTGAGGCCGTACTGGGAGGGTTGGCCGGGCTGCGCGGTGACCTGGAAGCCGGCGCTGATCTGCAGGGTGACGGGGCCGAACTTGACGGTGAGCTGGGCACCGACGCTGAACTGCACGGTCATGGTGGCGCTGAGGGTGCCGGGAGCCTGGGAGAAGCCGGCGAGCAGCTGCATGAAGGGCTGGAGCTGAAGGATCTTGGAGTCAAGCAGGTTGGGGGTCAGCCCCTGGGCGCCGGCGAAGGCCTGGTAGGTGCCGGCGGAGGTGGCGTCCTGGAGGACGACCTGGAGGTTGTCTCCCAGGGTGTACTGGCGCTGCAAGCCGCCGCTGACCGGGGGTGCGGAGCCGCGCACCAGGTTGAGCACGAGCTGGTAGCCGACCGAGGGGGACCAGCCGGAGGGGTCGCCGGCGGCGGGCGCGTCCGGGGTGGGGGTGACGGCCGGCGTTGCGCCAGGGGCAGGCGCGGGCGACAGAGGGAGGGGAATCGAGGAGATGGGAGGCAGCTGGCGAACGCCGGCGACCTTCTGGGCCCAGGCATAGGAGACCAGGCCGCGCAGTTCGCCCTCGGGGATGGTGGGAGCGATGGAGCGCAGCAGGGCGGCGACGCCGGTGAGTGGAGTGGCGATGCCGAGGTAGAGAGGCTGGAGGAAGGGTCCGACGGTGAGCTGGGAGGAGAGGAGCTGGTCGACCGCCTGGTGGTCGCCGGCGATGGAGTGGCCGTTGAGGGTCAGGGCGTTGTTGCCGAGGAGCGAAGAGGGCGCGGGGTCGGGGCTGCGGAGGAGCATGGGGCGGCTGGCGCGGGCGATGGGTGCCTGGTGGCTGACGGCGTCGCGGGCATTCTGCTCCAGGGGGTGGGTGGGGGAGGCGAGAGGAGCGTCCGCGGCGGGGCGGAGGTGCTGCTGCTGGGCGACGTGCACGAGCTCATGCGCGAGCAGGCTGCGACCCGGTTCGGTATGGGGCGCGTAGCGGTCGCGGGCGAAGACGATGGATGGGCCGACGGTGTAGGCGGAGGCGTGGAGGGCGGCGGCGGACTGGGCTGCGTCTTCTCCATGGTGGACGCGGACGCGACTGAAGTCATGGCCGAAGCGGGACTCCATGAGGCGGCGGTCGGCGAGGTGCAGAGGCTCGCCGGCGGGGGCGGGCGTGGGGGGGCGCGCAGCCCTGGGTTGCGGGAGCGTCTTCGCGGGCGTTTTGGAGTCCATGGTTGAAGCCATCTTTTGCTCTGGAGACCTTACCCTTCCAAGGGGGCGGCAAGTGGGTGTGCCGGGGTCGCCGGCGCGTGGGCCCAGTGGCGATAGAAGGCCAGGTCCTCGGCG
>DASWUY010000288.1:0-1852 GCA_036401435.1 Acidobacteriaceae bacterium
TGGTAACGATCCCATGGAGATGCACGAGCAGTTTGCCGAGCTGCTCGACACGGTCTACGCCGAAATCCGGGCCATCCAGCAAAAGGCACGCGAAGACGGCGACAGCACCCGCCCCGTCTGGCCCATGATCATCCTGCGCACGCCCAAGGGCTGGACCGGCCCCAAAATCGTCGATGGCAAGCAGGTGGAAGGCACCTGGCGCGCGCACCAGGTGCCACTTGAAAACCTGCGCCAGGACCCCGAGCACCTGCACCAGCTGGAAGAGTGGATGCGCAGCTACAAGCCCGAAGAGCTCTTCAACGCGCACGGCCAGCTGCGCGAAGACCTCGCCGCCCTCGCGCCCAAGGGCGACCTGCGCATGGGCATGAACAAGCATGCCAACGGCGGCCTGCTGCTCGAGCCTCTGGAGCTCCCGCCGTTTGAAGACTACGCCATCAGGATCGAGAGCCCGGGCACCACTCAGGCTGAGGCCACCCGCGTCCTCGGCACCTACCTGCGCGACGTGATGCGAGCCAACCTCGAGACCAAAAACTTCCGCGTCTTCGGCCCCGATGAGACCGCGTCGAATCGCCTCGAAGCCCTCTATGAGGTCACCCCCAAGCGGTGGGAGGCTGAGACCAAGCCCGTCGACGAGAACCTCGGCCTCGAAGGCCGCGTCATGGAGATACTCTCCGAACACTGCTGCGAGGGCTGGCTCGAAGGCTACCTGCTCACCGGCCGCCATGGCCTCTTCTCCTGCTACGAGGCCTTCATCCACATCGTCGATTCCATGTTCAACCAGCACGCCAAGTGGCTCAAGGTCACCCGCGACCTGCCCTGGCGCAAGCCCATCGCCTCGCTCAACTACCTGCTCACTTCCCACGTCTGGCGCCAGGACCACAATGGCTTCTCGCACCAGGACCCCGGCTTCATCGACCACGTGGCCCAGAAAAGAGCAGAGCTGGTCCGCATCTACCTCCCGCCCGACGCCAACTGCCTGCTCTCCGTCGCCCATCACTGTCTCAAGTCGAAGAACTACGTCAACCTGATCGTCGCCGGCAAGCAGCCCGCGCCCGTCTGGCTCAGCATGGATGCGGCCGTGCGCCACTGCGCCGTCGGCCTCGGCATCTGGGCCTGGGCCTCCAACGATGGAAGCGAGAACGATCACCCCGTGGGCGCCGCGGCCGGCGAAGATCCGGACGTGGTCCTGGCCTGCGCCGGCGACATCCCCACGCTTGAAACGCTCGCCGCCGTCTCCCTGCTGCGCGTCCACTTCCCTGAGCTGCGGGTGCGCGTCGTCAATGTCGTGGACCTGATGACGCTCGAGCGGCCCAGCCAGCATCCGCACGGCATCCATGACGAGGACTTCGATCGCATCTTCACCCGGGACAAGCCGGTCATCTTCAACTACCACTCCTACGCCGCGCTCATCCACTCGCTCACCAACGGGCGCGCCAACGAGCGCAACTTCCACGTGCATGGCTACAAGGAGGAAGGCACCACCACCACGCCCTTTGACATGTGCGTGCTCAACAGCATCGACCGCTACACCCTGGTGCTCGACGCCATCCGCCGCGTGCCTCGCATGGCCGCCCGAGTGGCCGAGGCCGAGCAGTGGCACTCCGAGCGCATGCAGCGCCACAAGCTCTACGTCTCCGAGTACGGCGAAGACATGCCCGAGGTAAGAGACTGGCGCTGGGGCCACCCCTCCTCCGACGAACCCAGCTCCGGCGAAGATACCGGCGGCGACAACTCCTGAGCCCGCGAAAAAAACGCCGGCGAGAAAACCGAAATCAGCTACGGCTCACTCAGCACCTGCGCCGGCTCCACCCGGGCCGCGCGCAGGGCCGGCAGCAGCGACGCCCCACCGGCC
>DASWUY010000289.1:0-6897 GCA_036401435.1 Acidobacteriaceae bacterium
TCGGCCTGGGCGAGGAGGGCGCCGCGGGCGGCAAGCAGGTGGAGGATGAGGGGATTGGCCTCAAAGACGGTTTTGCCTTCGAGCTCCGGGAGGCCGTTGCGGAGGCGGCCGCTGTTGTCGACGTTGGAGGTGGGGTCGAGCTGATAGCGGACCCCGGTCTGGAAGTCGTCTGCGCCGTGGGCGGGCGCGGTGTGGACGGCGCCGGTGCCCTGCTCGGTGGTGACGTAGAGGGCGTTGACGCCGAGGACGGAGCGGTCGAGGAAGGGATGGCGGAAGGTGGCGCGATCGAGTGCGGCACCCTTGACGCGGGCGACGACGACGGCCTGCTGCAGGCCGCAGGCCTCGCGTACGGCGGGTGCGAGGGCCTCGGCGACGAGGTAGGTGGCGCCGTCCTGTTCGAGGGCCATGTAGTCCAGCTCGGGGTGGAAGGCGATGGCGAGCGAGGCGGGCAGGGTCCAGGGGGTGGTGGTCCAGATGAGGGCCCAGACCTGGCGGTTGGCGAGCTCGGGGGCGAGGGCGGCGGCGGAGCTCGTGAGGGCGTAGCGCACGTAGATGCTGGGGCTGGTGTGCATCTCGTACTCGACCTCGGCCTCAGCGAGCGCGGTGCGGTCGTGGATGCACCAGTAGACGGGCTTGAGGCCCTTGTAGACGAAACGCTGCTCGAGGAAGCGGTAGAAGGTCTCGAGGGTGCGCGCCTCATACTGCTTTGACATGGTCAAGTAGGGCTGCTGCCAGTCGCCGAAGACGCCGAGGCGGATGAATTGCGAGCGCTGCAGGTCGACATAGGTCTGGGCGTAGGCGCGGCAGGCGTGGAGGAAGGCTTCGCGGGGCATTTCGAGTTTTTTGCGGCCGAGCTGTTCGTCGACCTTGATCTCGATGGGCAGGCCGTGGCAGTCCCAGCCGGGGACGTAGGGCGCGTCGTAGCCCTGCATGGTTTTGGACTTGACGACGAAGTCCTTGAGGCACTTGTTGAGGGCGTGGCCGAGGTGGATGGGGCCATTGGCGTAGGGTGGCCCATCGTGGAGCAGGTACTTTTTTGCGCCGTGGCGCGCGGCGCGGATCTGGGCGTAGAGGGCGTCGGCCTGCCAGCGGTCGAGGCGCGCGGGCTCCTGCTGGGGCAGGTTGGCCTTCATGGGGAAGTCGGTGCGGGGCAGAGTGAGGGTGGCCTTCAGTTCGGGCGCGGGGTGCGGAGGGGTGGGACTGTGCCCAGGAGCGGAGGGCTTGGTTTCTGCCATGTGCGGGTTCTCGGGCCTCGGGGTACGGCGGTTGTGGGTGAACTTCCATTGTATCGCCGTGATACCGGAGCAGGCCCGGGCGCGTCTACTGGATATAAGCCCGGGCGGTGCGGAGGTGCGGCGCACTTTCGTGTCTGCGGGGCATGGATGAGCAGGGCTGCGGACAAGACAGCGGCGGCTGCGGTCCCCCATAATGAAGAGACAGACAACTTGCCAGGTGCGGGCGCTACGGCGACCGGGTGGGGGCCGGGCAGGGAGCGAGCAGCGGCTTTAACGGGAAGGTTTATGAGCAACGACGTCTTGACACCCCCGGAGGTGTCCTCGGAAGTGGACGCGCGACGCATCCCGAACGATCACACGTCGCTGCTGCCGGTGGACGCGGAGGGTTCGGTCTGGTCGTCGCTGGTTACGAATCTGCGGGATGTGTTCAGTCCGCGGAAGCTGCCACCGCTGGAGTTGACCTCAAAGCCGATCCCGGTGGGGGATCTGCTGGCGGAGAAGCGCAGCCCCTTGTCGAGCGGGGTGTCGATCGGCCTGCACGTGCTGGTGATCGCGCTGATCCTTGCCGTGTTCCTGTGGGAACGGGTGCATCCGCGCGCGATCGTAAAGAAGAACACGGTCACGCCGGTGGATATTTCGGCGTTTGTGCCGGTTGCGCCGCCCAAGGCAGCGCTGGCGGGTGGCGGCGGTGGTGGCGGCAATCATGACCTGGTGCCGCCGATCAAGGGCAAGCTGCCCAAGATGGACAAGACGCAGATCACGCCGCCGCAGGTGCTGAAGATCGATCATCCCAAGCTGGCGGTAGAGCCGACGATCGTGATGCCGCAGCCGATGAAGCTGCCGGACACGAACATGCCGAACCTGGGGATACCGCAGTCGTCGCAGGTGACGCTGGCGTCGCAGGGCTCGGGGTCGGGATCGGGCTTTGGGTCGGGCCGCGGCGGGGGGATGGGGCCGGGGTCGGGCGGCGGGGTCGGGCCTGGCTCAGGTGGCGGCGAGGGTGGCGGCGTGTACCGGCCGGGCGGCGGGGTTTCGAAGCCCACGATTCTCTACTCGGTGGACCCGGAGTTTTCAGACGAAGCGCGCCGCGCCAAGTACCAGGGCGTGGTGGTGATTTCGCTGATTGTGGATGCGCAGGGCAATCCGCAGCACATCCACGTGGTGCGCCAGTTGGGCATGGGTCTGGACGAGAAGGCGGTCGAGGCGGTGAAGCAGTACAAGTTCAAGCCGGCGCTGAAGGATGGCAAGCCCGTGGCCGTCGAGATCAACATCGAAGTGAACTTCCAGCTCTTCTAGGTGGGCGCGTGCGGCGGGCGGGTTGAGCCCGCCTCGCGCCGCCGCACGATGGCATGGTCGCATCGTCCCACGGTCGCGTGGCACGGCTGCTGAGGGCGGCCGGGCGCCGGCATGGGATCGCAGGTGCATCCTACCTCCCGGGATGGCGGAGACCATGAGTCGGGATTGCCGGGGCTGCTGGCTGGGCGAGGGACGGAGCACAGAGCTCGCGCTGGCCTGGCGCCTGACCGGATTGCTGCGCTGCGCGGTGCTGCTCTCGCTCAGTGTGTGTTCTGCGGCCCCCATGGCAGCCCAGCAGACGGATCCGCAGGCGATCAGTCTCAGTCCGACGCGGCCGACTGTGGCCAACAGTGCCACGATCCAGACCAAGGGTGTGCTGCAGGTGGAGACGGGCTATGACGCCTACCCGCAGAATCCACCAGGGAACCAGCAGACGCTGGATGCCGCCTTCTTCTACGCGCCGCTGGACCGGCTGCGACTGGACTTCCTGTGGTCGGCCTTTGAGCACCAGCAGCAGGGGACCGAGACGACGAATGGCGTGGGCACGGTGCAGCTGGGCGGCAAGGTGGTGCTGAAGAAGGAGGACTACCATCTCTGGGCGCCGGGGGTCTCGGTGCAGTACGAGGCGGAGCTGCCCACGGCGTCACAGAAGGCGCTGCAGGGGTATGGTCAGCAGGCGATCCTCTTGATCAACCATCACTACGGACCGGACGGCGACCTGGATGTGATCGCCAACGGGTCGGTGGTGCAGTCAGATTGCCAGACGGTGAGTGGCTGCAGCTATGGAGGGCAGCAGTCGTTTGCGCTGAGCTATCACCTCAACAAGGAGACGCGGCTGTACGCGGAGGCATTTGCGCAGAATGTGTCGCAATCGAACACGCCGCCGGGCACCTACGTGTTTGGCGGATTCTTTCACCAGTTCAGCGACACGTTCGGCGTGGACGGGGGCATGCGGTTTGGGGTGAGCGAGCACTCGGCGAGCGTGGGGACGACGGTGGGGCTGGTGTTTGGACGGCGGCTGCGGGGCGGCCCGGCGGCGAAGGGGCCGATGGCTCCGCGAGCAGAGGCGCGGCGCGCAGGGGCGAAGCAGCGACTCGGGAACAGAGGTCTGGGGGCAGAGGCTGAGTGAAGGGTCGCGCGTGGAAACCTATGGTATTCTTGCCTCATACCCTGTCGATGGAACAGAATCAAAGCAATAGGAGTAACGCACCGACGTGCTGGCACCTGCGAAAAAGACTGAAGTCATCTCCCGCTTTCGCACACACGATAGCGATACCGGCAGCCCCGAAGTGCAGATCGCGATCCTGAGCGAGCGCATCGGCGAGCTCACCGAGCATTTCAAGAACCACGCGAAGGATCATGCGTCGCGACGCGGCCTGCTCATGCTGGTCAGCAAGCGCCGCCGTCTCCTGGATTACCTGAAGACGAGCGATACGGACCGGTATCGCGAAGTGATCGGCAAGCTGGGCATACGCAAGTAGACGCAGAAACGAACACCTTGCTCCTCGCGCACGTCTCAACAGACAACCGGCGTTCCGGGCGGCCCCTTGAGGGTAGCTGCCCGGCTCGGCCTCTGCTCTCACGGCGCCATCCTAACTCTTTTTCGCGGCTTGACAGAACACTGCACGGCCCCAGGGCTGCTGTGGCGCAGGCCCGCGTCTTCTCGCATATCTGAAATGAGGAATTTATGAAACAGGAAGTCACAGTAGAGCTTGCCGGCGGCAAGCAACTGACTTTTGAGACGGGCCGCATGGCCAAACAGGCGCCTGGCGCCGCGCTGGTCACACAGGGAGACAGCGTGGTGCTGGCGACCGCGGTGGCCTCGCCGGACCCCAAGGAGGGGATCGATTTCTTTCCCCTCACGGTGGATTACCGCGAGTACGCCTATGCCGGGGGACGGATTCCGGGAGGCTTTATCAAGCGGGAGGGGCGGCCGTCGGAGCGTGAGATTCTGACCTCGCGGCAGATTGACCGGCCGATCCGGCCGCTGTTTCCGGAGACCTTCCGCAACGAGACCCAGGTGATTGCGCTGGTCTTTTCGGCGGACAAGGAGAACGACCCGGACGTGATCGGGATCAACGCGGCTTCGGCGGCGCTGGCGCTGTCCGATATTCCGTTTAACGGACCGGTGGGCGCGGTGCGTGTGGGCCATGTAGACGGCGCGTACCTGATCAACCCGACCTATGCGGAGCGCAAGGAAAGCACGATCAATATCACGGTGGTGGGTACGGCGGACGGAATCGTGATGATCGAGTCGGGCGCCAGGGGCGTGACCGAAGAGATTGTGCTGGGCGCGATTGACTTTGCCCATACCGAGATCAAGAAGATCGTAGCCGGGATTGTGGACCTGGTGGGCCGTGCGGGCAAGGCCAAGCGCACGGTGACGCCGCTGGAGTTTGACGAGAGCTACTACGGCGCGCTGCAGACCAAGGTGGGCGACCGGCTGAAGGATGCGTTGGACACGCATGCGCATGCGAAGGCGGAGAGCGCTGGGCTGGTCAAGGCGATCAAGGATGAGCTGGCGGCGGAGGTGAAGCAGCTGCCGGAGGCGGAGCAGGGCGCGGCGAAGAAGAAGCTGGCGTACTACTACGAGGCGATGCGGGAGCGCATCTTCCGCGAGCAGGTGACGAAGGAGCGGATCCGGCCGGACCGGCGGGCGTTTGACCAGATTCGGCAGATCTCGATCGAGACATCGGTGCTGCCGCGGACGCATGGCTCGGCGTTGTTTACGCGCGGCGAGACGCAGGCGCTGGTGACGGTGACGCTGGGTACGGGCGACGACTCGCAGCGGCTGGAGACGTTTGAAGGCGAGCAGAAGAAGCGCTTCATGCTGCACTACAACTTCCCTCCGTTCTCGGTGGGGGAGACGGGGCGCATGACCGGGACGGGGCGGCGCGAGATCGGGCACGGGGCGCTGGCGGAGCGGGCGATCCTGGCGGTGCTGCCGACCGAGGACGAGTCGCCGTATGCGATCCGGATCGTGTCGGACATCCTGGAGTCGAATGGCTCTTCGTCGATGGCGTCGGTGTGCGGGGCGTCGCTGGCGCTGATGGATGCGGGCATTCCGTTGAAGGGCGCAGTGGCGGGGATCGCGATGGGACTGGTGAAGGAGGGCGAGGATTATGCCATCCTGACCGACATTGCGGGCGCCGAAGACCACTACGGGGACATGGACTTCAAGGTGGCGGGGACGCGTGAGGGGATCACCGCGCTGCAGATGGACATCAAGATCGGCGGGATCACGACGACGATCATGCGGGAAGCGATGGAGCAGGCGCGACGTGGCCGGCTCTTCCTGCTGGACACGATGGACGCGCACCTGAGCAAGACGCGCGAGACCAAGTCCAAGCATGCTCCGCAGATTCGCACGCTGCAGATTCCTACGGACAAGATCCGCGACCTGATTGGGCCGGGCGGCAAGATGATCCGGTCGATCATAGAAGCGACGCAGGTGAAGATCGATGTGGATGACACAGGGCGGGTGAACGTGGCGTCTTCGGATGCGGACGGCCTGCAGCGGGCGCTGGAGATGATCTCAAACCTGACGGCGGTGCCGGAACTGGGCAAGACGTACCTGGGCAAGGTGGTGCGGCTGGCGGAGTTTGGGGCGTTTGTGGAGCTGTTTCCGGGAACCGACGGGCTGCTCCATGTCTCCGAGATTGCCGAGCACCGGGTGAAGGAAGTGAAGGACGAGCTGAAGGAAGGCGACCAGATCCTGGTCAAGGTCCTGGCGATTGAAGGCAACCGGATCAAGCTGTCGCGCAAGTCGCTCTTGAAGGAGCAGCGCGAGAAGCTGGGGCTGCCCTTGCCTCCGTCGGCTGAGGGGTCGGGACGGTCTGAGCGGTCTGACCGGTCTGAACGCCCGGAGCGTTCGGAGCGCTTTGAGCGGCCGGCGCGCGTCGAGCGGGCGGCGGAGCCGGTCGAGCGGCAACCCTCTTCGAACGCGAGCACGATCACGATCGAGGGCGGGGAAGAGTTCGAAATAGACGACGAGTTCGACGGAACGGACGAGGGAGAAGAGGCGGATGAGCCCAACTTCAACACCGACGGGCCGCTGCCCGTGGGTGGTGTGCCGGCGGCGGGTGGGCCGGGCGGCGCGAACGGGCAGCAGCGACGGCGGCGTCGCGGGCGCGGACGTCCGGGTGGCGCGCCGGGCGGTGCGGGTCGCGGGCCAGGCGGCGGGCGCTAAGCTCCTCTCGCTTGAGGAGGGCAGGACAGGGAAGGGCCGGAACCTCGATGAGGTTCCGGCCCTTTGCTGTTTAGGAGATTTCGTGGAGAGGCGGGAGTGAGGGAGTCTAGGGCCGGGGCTTACGCGATCCTGGTGGCGCTGTCGATGGATTGGGGCAGCAGCTGGTTGGGGGATGCA
>DASWUY010000290.1:0-6251 GCA_036401435.1 Acidobacteriaceae bacterium
TTTGAGAACGGATGGGACCAGTACCGGAAACGTGCCGGCATTGGCACCTACACGCTGGCGGCGATGATTGCGATCACTCCGCGGGTGGGTGCCCTGTCAATGCTCGCCATCCGCGGCCCCAGCCCTGAAGCCGAAGATGCCTATGTGCACAGCTTGAACCACTCGGTTACGCTGCTGCGCCGCCTGCTGCAGCAGTTGGACGCGGTGGCCGCGACACTGCCCAATCGGGACCTGGACACAGGCTACAAGGTGGTCCCAGGCAGTTACCCGCTGACAGACCAGACCTACGCCCAGCTGCTGGCGCGTATCACGCGCGACCCCGCGGGAGTGGTGCCGGCAGGGCTCGAGCGAGACGTGCTCGCCTACTACGCTGACCCCACGGCACCTATTTCGACGCGGAAGCATGCGAAGGAGTGGGAGCGCGTGCAGCGGGAGTTGGTGGTGTTGAAAAAGATGGCCACCCGCGCCGAGCCGGTGTGACCGCTTGGCTGCGCACGGCTCGGCCCGGTGAGGCGGGGACCCTTGGGCAGCCAAGTGTGACCTTAGCGGCGCATTCCTTCTTCGACGGCAAGGGCAAGGATGGCCGCTGCCAGGGTGGAGAGGAAGTTCACGGCGTCGTTGTTGAGCAGGCCTTTGCGTTCAAGCGTCGCACCCAGCGCGCTGTCGAAGAGCAGGCCCACGATGCCGGCGGCGGCTGCGACCAGCCCGCTCGACCAAGGCAGCTGCATGGCAAGCACACCCACGGCCGCGACCAGGGCCGCGCCGACTGAGCCGAGCGTGGTCCCAAGCAGCGTGATGCCGCCGTCGGTGCCCGGTACCACCCTCTTGAGCGTCGTGATCAGGCGTGGCGTACCACCCAGAGCGACGCCCAGTTCAGAGGCGAGCGTGTCTGCGGCTGCCTCGGCGAGCGCTGCGAGCAAGACGGTAAGCGCGGCCACCCGGCCGTGCGCGTTGATCAGGATGCCGGCAAGAACTGACACTCCGAGGTTGGCGGCTACCTGTGCGGCGTTACGGCCGTGAGCACCGTCGCCAACCTGCAGCTGCTGCTTGCGCGCCCTGCCGACGCGTGTGGCAGCCAGGGTAAGCACGAGCATCGACAGCAGCGGCCAGGCACTGGTTTGCAGCCCGGGCGTCGTGAGGCAGAAGCCTGCCATCAGGAGTCCGCCGGTAAGCGCCCCTGGCATGGTCGCCGAGCGTTTCCGCCAGACCAGCAGGGCCAGCGCCGTGGCCGGACCAAGCGTACGCAGCAGGAGCGGCGCGGTGCCTTCTGTCGACCCGAGGCGCAGCAGCAGGACGATGCTCCAGACGACCGAGGTGGGTAGGACCAGCAGCAGGATGAGCCTGGATTGCCAGTGCAGGCGCAGGTTGGTTTGCAGGGCAGCTCTCCTTTGCTCTCGCGGCACGTCCAGAGTGGGATGAGCCGGGGGACGGCTTTGCGGCGTTTGCGATCCGTGCATCTCCTGCATTGCCTTCCCCTCCTTTCTCTCCTGCGACCGGGGAGGTGAGAGCGTGATTTACAATCGGCTTGTCAGCCAAGTCCCATGGTTGGAGTGAGGTAACAACGAGTGCGAAGTATTACGTGGCTCACCGCCGGCGTGCTGGCGGCAGCAGCCTGTACCACAGGGTGCGGGAACAAGTATCGACCGGTCATCAATCCCGTGGCCCCTACCGGGCCCGCGCAGGTGTCCACCTCCTACGCACTGGTGCTCTCGCAGCCCGAGCTGGCAGGAGCCTCTTCCTCGACTGACCCCTGCCCGGGGCACGCCTATGCGTCGCCGGGCGTTGCCACGATTATCGATTTTTCCGGCGACAGCGTGCTAGCGCAATCGGCCATCGGCAACGGGCCGCTCACCTCCGCCATCGACGCCAGTGGCAACGTGGCGTACGCGCTGAACTGTGACGGCACGATCACCACCATCCCGATTGGCGCCAACCTGCAGAATAATCAGCTGGCGACGACCACGCTCTTCCCAGCGGATAACTCAAGCGGGCGCGCATCGATCCAGAGCAACATCCTGGTTCGGAGCGGATCGCCCTACGTGGTGAACCAGGTGCGCGGCACGGTGGGCGCGCTGACCACGGCAAGCACCGGCAACATCGCGCTCTTCCAGGAGATCAACGTCGCTCCTGCGCTGGTCACTCTTACGGGCTCGGCAGGCCTGGTGGGAACGAGCGCCACCTCGAGCGCGCAGCGTGTCTACGCCATCAGCCAGGGGACGACCGGCAGCGGCGCCAAGTGGGGCGACTGCAATCAACCCTCGGCCGTGACGGTAGCGGGGGAGGCGGATGGCATTGAGACCACGACCAACAGCGTATCCAGCCGTCTGCCGCTGGGTGTCTGCCCGGTGTACGGGGTGACCAGCCTGGACGGGCTGAGAACCTTTGTGATGAACCGCGGCAGCGGCACCGTTTCCGTCATCAACACGCAGACCAACACGCTGGATACCGCGCTCAATGCCAGCGGTACGATCCAGTTGCCGGCCGGGAACGGCGGCAGCGCTGGGCCGGTCTACGCTGCCTTCTTCCCGCAGTCGCAGATGGTGGTGACTGCCAACTATGACGCCAACACTGTCAGCTTTATCAATGCGCCGGTAGACGTTTATGGGAACGACGCTCCTGGCTTTGGGCAGGTGCTAGCCACGGTCGCCGTGGGATCGCACCCAAGCGCCCTAACGCTGCTGGGTGATGGCAGCCGGGTGTACGTGGCCAACCAGGGCGATGGCACGATTTCTGTGATCAGCATGACCAGCTTTACCGTGCAAAAGACGATTGCAGTTGGCAATCATCCGCGCACCATCAGCTCGACCTACAACAATCCGGCGGGACGGGTTTATGTGACGGCGCCAGACAGCAACGTGCTCACGGTGATTCGGACCGACACCGATGTGGTCTCTGCATTGATCACGCTGCAGGGCTTCGGCGTGGATGTGCATGCGACCACGCAGTATTCGGGCGCATCGGGGATTACGACGAACACGCCGGCGAACACGATTGTGACGAGCGATGCTCCCGGGTCAGGCGCACCGTAGGCTCCGGCACAGTCAAGCCGTGCAGGTAGGCAGCTAGAATTTGGTTCAAGCCGAGGCGGCGCTGGAGCGCGCCCTCGCTCCGTGACTGCTTCCACTCACTACCTCGTCGGACGGTTCCTGTGGAAGAAGCAAGGAAAGAAGCGGGCGAGGCTGAGTTCGCGCGCGAATCGACAGTGAAGGCGGCGGCCCCGTTCCTTCGGCGAATCCAGCTTCATTTCACGGCACTAGTCGTGTTCCTCAAAGGCAGTTAGGGCCGCTTGATAGAGCCGCATAGCCAGGGCAGCACCGAGCAGGCAGCCCAACGTCAGCCAGGCAAGGTGACCTCCAAAGCTGGGGTCCCGTGAATGCGAGCCTTCGGTTGAAGGCTTGGACGTGGGCGTGTCGACATCGAGCGTTGCATCCCGGTCTACAAGCGTCCAGTCCGAGGGCCGTATCCGTGTAGTAGATTGCGCCAGAAGCGTGAGCTTGCTATTACTCACAAGCGGGGTGTCGCGGTCGCCGGTGAACACGTCCACGGCACATGTGAGCATGGGGCCGCTGTTGTGCAGCCACAACTCTTTGCCTCCGTCGCTCGCACCCACGCTGAGAGCGGCCCCCGGCGCCATCGTGAGTTGCTTAAGCGAGAAGGCCTTCTTGGCGGTGCGATAGTTCCCCGGCCAGCCGGCGACGGTAAGTTCAAACGGACGAGCCGCTGCCTTTGGGTCCACCTGCAAGGTGACTACCTGCGCAGCATCGCCGCCGTTGGTGATGCGGATCTGGTCAAGTGCGTCTGCGGCGATGGAACACTCTAGGTTTACTGACATGCGCGGCGCGCTCAAGTTCCAGCGGTAGGGAGAAGTGCGCGCGGCCTCTATGCTGTAGGTCAATTCGTTGCCGGTCCGTGCTGAGGGAAAGAGCGTGTACAGCTTCTGGGGCGACTGCGGGAGAGACGCACCTCGCCTCCCCGCGAAGCGCGGCCACTGCATGGCTGGGATAGGCCGCCGGATCGAGTAAATCTCATAGGGCGGCGCGGGCAGGTCCTGGAGACGGCTGATCCTGGACCGGTGGTAGGTCGGCACAAAGCCCATCTCCGGTATTCGCGTGCGTAGGTCCCGGTTGATTTCGCGTGTGAGCGGGGCCAGGGCGGGAGCCCTGCGCACTTGCTGGCGCCGCGTGAGCGAGAAGTACGTGCGGCCGAGATCATCAGTGATTTGCCTGGTTTGACCATCGCCGCTGAAGATCACCACCAAGAGGCCTTGCAGGAGCCCGAGAACGAAGTTGCCAGGCACGGCCGGTTCATAGTTGAGCAGGCTGAAGGGAGCGCAGAAGATGCGCCCGTCCGAGCCCTTGGTGCCGCTCCATGTGCCGCCCGCGCCCGTAAAGGTCCAGCTATTCGCAAACGGATCGATCTGGATCTCGCAGTCAATGTAATCGTCGGGGACGGGTATTGGCGGACCGTTGTTTGGAGACACCATCACTGCAGGCCTGTTTGGGTTGGCCACGCGGATCGTCCACGCCTGGGTCGAGAGCGGCTGAGAGCCGATGGCCTCCTCGGAGGCCTCAACCATGGGTGCACCATCAAAGCTAACCAGCCACTGGTAAGGCACCACCGCGTGTCCGTCTTGCGAGAGTGCGCTGGACGCGAGCATGACGATGGGCCAGTCGCCGACCTTAAATGCATCCCGGCTGGTCTTGAAGGCGAGCACGGCATCCTGAATGTTGTTTTCGAATTCCGTCCCGATGTACCAGTTGATGAACTCGGCACCGAGCTGATAACCGACCTTGAGGTTAACGTTCTGGACCACCGCCGTGTCATTGGCGTTATCCGGACTGGGGAGCGCGCCGAGCACATCGTGGCTGTACGTGTTATCGGGGCTGTCGTAAATGGGCTGCACAAAGGGGGCGCGGTAGTTACGTGCGTAGAGCGATTCCAGGCTCATGCCAAAACAATTTCCCCCGGCAGCAATGCCGCGGTACACGAGCTGAAAGAATGCGCGCTCCCACAGGTGCCAATTCCAGGGCAGCAGGTTGAAGCCGAGGTCGCCTTCGCCGACATTAGTGAATGTCTGGCTAAACTGGGTCCAGGTCATCGCAGGTGTGTCAAAGTTGACGAAGGGCCAGAACAGGTTCTTTCGATAGTGTGCGGGATCACTGGCGAAGATCTGTGGCTGCGGCATGGGCTTCATGTCGACATGAAAGTCGCCGCCGGCGTAGAGCGATGAGTCCGCAGTGCCCCAAAGATTGTCGATGTCGAAGTGAGCGGTGACAGTGCCGTCCTCGTCGTCACTGCCAAACGTTACCTCGTGGATGCAGAGCATCCAAAGGTCAATGGTGTAGTCGCCTGCGAGCCCCGTTGCCGCAAGCAGTACAATCGGCGGATTGAATTGCACGTTGCCATTACCAAACTCGCCATCGGCGGGCATTCGGGTACGCACACTCTGACCGCGTGAATCGTCCAGGTGCACCTGCACGTTGAAGTCATCGTGGTTCGCGTCCTGGTATCTGTAGAGTTCAAGCTGCAGGCTGTTGCCCACCACCAACGCCCCGGCGTAGGGTCCTGAGCCGTGCCAGACGATGAGGCCGTTCTGAAAGACGTTATATCGTCCGCCACCGGGCGTATCGTTCTCGTCGCTTGTCGGGAAGCCAAGCGCGCCTGCGGGGCCGCCGCTGGAAAGGTACTTCTTGAGGATCTCGCCGTGACACTCGAAGGCCCCGGTCGCACCGCTCCAGAAGATCGTTGCGCCCTCGAACGTGTTGCTCCGTCCGACCTCAGTGTTCCCGTTCATGAGGGATTGTTCGTCGCTCTTCGGGAAGCCGAGGAAGCTGCCCGACCCGCCGCGTGCGAGCCAGCCATCGCGGATTCCGCCATGCACTTCCCAGGAGCCGGTAGAGCGGCTCCAGTAGATGTCGCCGTGGTCGAAGCGCGACCGTCGGCCGTTTGGTACGGCTTCTTCGTCGGAGACAGGCAGACCGACGACAGGCACACGGATGGCTCCGGCGGAGATGTTGCCCAGGCTAGCGTAGTGGCCGTAGATCGCGTCGGCCACTACGGATGCCCCACCACCCGGGCGCGCGACGATGATGCCGCGCGCAAAGATCGCAGCTTGACCGCCAGGCTCGATGGTAGGGAAGGTGTCGCCTGTCGGATAGCCAAGATAGTCGCGAAGATTTTCGCCGGCGCTCGTCTGGCCTTGTGCGACTCCTGGTGCGTTCAACTTCTGGAAGATGCGCTGGGAGAGCCAG
>DASWUY010000291.1:0-2966 GCA_036401435.1 Acidobacteriaceae bacterium
CAACGTGGAGCGCGTGCTGCTCCGCCTGCTCGGCCTCCCCGAGAGCAAGTCCGCCACCACCCGCGCCCTGCTGCTCCGCACCGCCAACGACCTCGTCCCACCCACCCCCAAACGCCGCGGCCAGGCCAACCCCGCCGGAGACCACAATCAGGCCATGATGGAGCTCGGCGCCACCATCTGCCTGCCCAAAGGCCCACTCTGCCTCCACTGCCCCGTGGTCGCCTTCTGCAGAACCCGTGGCGAGCACGCCACGCCCACCCGTGCCAAACTGCGCAGCCGCCGCATCGCCTGCCTGCTCGCCACGCGCAAGCGCGGCACCGCGACCGAGGTGCTCCTGGAGCGTCGTCCGTCGGAGGCCAGCCTGATGCCCGGCATGCTCGAGTTGCCTCCCCTGCCGCTGGACGCGATTGAAGGACGAGAGCCCGTGCTGCGTGTGCGGCACAGCATCACCAACACCAACTATTACGTTGAGGTCTTCGCGGAAGGCGCTGCAGGCGGCTCTCCCGAACCCGACGAGTTCGCCCTCCCGGAAGAGAACCCGACGGAACTCGCTCCCGCGCTGTTCGCCGCGCCCGAGGATCCGGAGGCCATCAACGAGGACGAGGTGGTGTACGTCGCCCAGCCCGACGAGGTCGGTCCAGGCTTCAGCCTCCGTGCCCAGGTGCCTGCGAGTGAGGCCGACCTTCGCTGGTTGCCCGCTCACCGGCTCCATGGCAAGCCGCTGACCGGGCTCACGCGCAAGGTGCTGCAGCGACTCGGCGTGATGGGCATGAACGACGTCCTCCTCGGCCCCCGCCGCAACGGCTAGTCAGCCCGAAGGCACCTATACTGCTCTTGAAACCCAGGCCGCCGCTCAACCGGGCGTTGGCCTGCCTGGAGGAAAGCCCGTTGCGCATACGTTTGCCCCTTGGCGCCGCCGCCGTACTGGCGCTCGTTGTTCCCGCACTGCAGAGTCAACAGCCCGCATCGGGCCTGCCCGCCCCGCTCGGCAAAGCCGCGGCAGCGGTCAGCCCGGAGCGCATCCGCGAGACCGACCGCTTCATCTCCTCGGATGCCTTTGAGGGCCGCTACCCTGGCCTACGCGGAGGCGAACTCGCAGCGGACTACATCGCCAACCAGTTCGCCCTGGCCGGGCTGTACCCCGCAGGAACCGACGGCGGCTACATGCAGCAGGTGAACTTCGTCGGCATGAAGGCCATCCCGGACCAGACCAGCTTCACGCTAATCGGCCCCGCCGGCACACCCCTGAAGCTCACCTACGGCCAGGACTACACCGTGGCCAACCAGCAGCTCACGCCTACCGCCGCAATCAATGCGCCCATCGTCTTCGTCGGCTACGGCGTCACCGCGCCGGAGTTCAACTGGAACGACTATGCGGGCGTAGACGTCAAGGGCAAGGTCATCCTGTGCATCGTTGGGGATCCACCCTCGGATGATCCCAAGTTCTTCGGTGGCAAGGCGCTGACCTACTACGGCCGCTGGACCTACAAATTCGAGCAGGCCGCGCGTATGGGCGCTGTGGGCGCCTTGATCATTCATCGCACGGACCTGGCGAGCTATGGCTGGAACGTCGTCCAGAACTCCAACACCTCGGAGAAGACGTTCCTCCGCGATGACACCAACCCGCGCCTGAAGGCGGCAAGCTGGATTCAACTCGAGGTAGCCCGCAAGATCTTCGCGGCCAGTGGCATGGATCTCGACAAGGAGTTCACCGCTGCCGGTCAGCGTGGCTTCAAGGCTGTCGAGCTGCCGGTGAAGCTCGACGCAACGGTGACCAGCACCGTGCGCCCGTTTCAGAGCCCCAACGTGGTTGCCATGTTGCCGGGCGAAAACGCCCTCGCGCACAAGCCCGATCAGGCTGTGCTGTACACCGCTCATTACGACCATCTGGGCATCGTCCCCGGCAAGAGCGGCGACAATATCTACAACGGCGCTGCGGACAACGGCACGGGCGTCGCCATGCTGCTCGAAATGGCCCGAAGCTGGAAGCAGGCTGTCGACAGCGGCTTGACTCTGCCGCACTCGGTGATCTTCTCCGCAGTGACTGCGGAAGAGCAGGGCCTGCTGGGCTCCGAGTACCTGGGCCAGCATCCGCCCATTCCTGCCTCGCAGATTGCGCTGGACATCAACTACGACATGCTGTTGCCCCTCGGCATTCAGCAGGAGGTCAACGTCAACGGAGCGCAGCGCACCAGCTTCTACCCGGAGGTAGAGCAGACAGCGAAGCGATTCAACCTGGCAATCGTCGCGGACCCCCGGCCTGAGGCCGGCTCCTACTACCGCTCAGACCACTTTTCGCTTTCGCGTGTGGGCATCCCGGCGTTCTCCATTGACGCCGGCACACTGTACGAAGGGCACGACCGTGCCTGGGGCGAGGCGCAGGAGAAGAGTTTCAACGACAACAACTACCACAACTTCTCCGACGAGTTCGACATTCGGTGGGACTTCCGCGGCGATGCCAAACTCGTGCGCTTCGGGATGGACCTCGGCTGGCAGGTGATCTCAGCCTCGCACAGCATTCAGTGGAACGCCGGTGACGAGTTCGAGGCAGCCCGCAAAGCCTCCGGCGGGCAATAACCGTCGTGATCTCTGTGCGGTTGCGTCAGGAACGAAAGCGGGTGCCCCGGGAACCCGGGGTTGTGGCGACAACGTTCGTGCAGCAATTAAACCCGGGTCCGAACTCTGGACCCGGGCACCCGGGACGAAGCTTTACCTGCACGAGGAGCGTTTTGGGCGTTGATGTATGGCCTGGACTAAGTTGCGCCACACCTCCTCATCCCCTTTACTGCGGTGTCGTTGACCGGCTCACCTGAGCCGTTGCCGGTGCGCTCACGTTGCCCCTGGCATCCACAGCGACGACCTCGTACCGGTAGCTCCTTGCCGGTTGCGCTGTGCTGTCATGAAAGCCCGGAGTCTTAACCGGTATTGCGTTCAGTTGCTCTGCCGGCCCGTCAGCGCCAGCCGAC
>DASWUY010000292.1:0-3064 GCA_036401435.1 Acidobacteriaceae bacterium
GGCCAACCTCTATGACCCAGACGGCACCCGCATCGAGCTCATGGAGTTCCAGCCCGTCACCAAGCCCTGCTGCTCCCCCTTCACCGCCGACAGCCCCGCCAACTAACAGCCCTCTGCCGCCCATAAACAGAAATGCGGTCCCCGAGCGGGGACCGCATCGCACCTGACTATCTACTCGAACCATCCACTCGCCTACGGCTGGCGCCCAGCCTTCCACGCATGACTCATCCGGTCCAGCCCCACGTGCGCAATCGTCACATCGTCGGCTGAAGGCCCGCCACTGAACGCCGCGATCAGGTACCCGCCCTTCACCTGCTCGATCACGCCGCCCTCCCACCCAAACTCGCCCGTCATCGGCGGCCGCACCTTGCTCCCGCTGTTCTTCAGCGTGTCCGCCATCTCCGCCGCCTTTGCGTAAACGATCGCCAGCAGGTTATTGCCCTTCTCCGTCCCGCTCGGCTCGTCCTTCATCCGGCCCACCACCACCATCTTTGAGGTCCACGCCTGCACCGTCGGCCCCTCGAAGAACGCCACCACGGCCACGCCGCTTACCTTCCGCTCCGTCGCGGCCGCACGCATCGACCCCAGTCCATCGTCCGCCAGCTTGTCAAAGCTGCCACCCGCCACCGCCGTCGTCTGGGCAGCAGCCGTCTCCACGGGCAACAAACAGGCCAGCGAAAGCAGCATCGCTGCCACAACCAGGCACGCGCGTCTCAAGCCACGTCGCGAAGCCTCCTGCCAAACATGCTCCGAATCCCTCAGGGAATCTCTCACGAAATGTCTCAATGGCCCCTCTCGTCTCACCACGCCATCCTACGTCAAGCCGCCCGCCCCGCGCGTCCGCCTTAGGGCAGCTTCTGCACCTGCACGCCCTCCGGCAGCTTCACCTCAAACTGCGCGTCGGTCAGCTCCGAGTTCACCGTCAGCTTCGAGATCGTGATCACGATCTGGTACTCCTCCAGCGGCCGCTTCAGCGTGATCGTCTTCGGGTACTGCACCCCTCCGAAATCCTCCCACCCCGCGTAGTCCGCCTCCGTCTCCACCGCCCCCGCCTGGTCGTAGCTCTCCACCCGAAACGGCAGCAGGTCCACCCGGCTGAAGTGAATGACCCGCTCGGGGATCAACTCCTGGCTGTTCTCCTTCCGGCGCACCACGCTCAATGCATACTCGGGCACCGAGAGACTCTCCTGCTCTCCGGGCGTGTCATGCGTGGCCGTCGCCTTGGTCAAGGTCACCAGGTCCGCCGGCCCGATCCGCCGCAGGATCATCGCGTCAAAGAACAGGCCTGGCCGCAGGTTCTCAAGCGGATGCGCCGAGGGCTTCGTCACCGCGTTCGTCCCCTCGATCACCTTGTTCTGCGACGGGATCAGCAGCTCAAACGTCTTGCCGTCGCTGGCCAGCTCAAAGGCCCGCGTCCGCACCACCGGCACCAGCCCCAGCACGTGTACCGTATCCGGCTTGCGCAGCAGGATAAACCCGCTCAGCGCCGTGTAGTCGGTCACCTTGCCCTTGCTCGCCCCACCCACCGAGGCTTGGAAGTCCACCGCCGCGCTCAGCGACTGCAGCCCCCCATTCATCCGGTTCACTTCCTGCACCAGCCCGTCCGCCGTCGCGTCCCGCACAATCGTCGGCAGCTTCGCCTGCTTTACCCGATGCGTATGCACCAGGCAGCCCGTCAGCAGCGGCAGCAGGCACAGCACAAGCGTGGGGCGGATTCGTGGCATAAGTTTGGAGCCGGGGCAACCCGGAGCGAACCTTGAGTATAGCTGCAGCTTCCTGGCTCCTCGTCTCCCAATAGAGGCCCGCAGCCCGCCGATCGCTGCTTTTCTTTCCCCTCCGCAGACGATCTACCGCTCTCCCCGCGCCGCACCCCGTACCGCCTGCCGGTACGCTGCCACGTTCTTCTCGTGCTCCTCCAGCGTCTCTGCAAACCGCGACTTCCCCTGAGGATCGCTCCCCGCCGCCACGAAGTACAGGAACCTGGTCTGCGCCGGCGCCTTTGCCGCCCGCAGCGACACCGCTCCCGGGTTGCAGATCGGTCCCGGCGGCAGCCCCGTATGCCGGTACGTGTTATACGCCGAACCGGCCCCCAGGTCGCTCTGGTAGATCGTCCCCCGGTACCGCCCCTCCAGCAGCGCCGCATAGATCACTGTCGGGTCTGTCTCAAGCGGCATCCCCCGCTCCAGCCGGTTCAGAAACACGCTCGCTACCATCGGCCGCTCTGCCTCAATCGGCGTCTCCCGCTCCACCAGCGAAGCCAGCGTCACCACCCGATGCAGGTCCCCCTCCATCCCCAGCGCCGCCGCCTCCACTGCAAACCGCCGCACCATCACCGACAGCATCTGCTCCGCGCCTGTCCCCGGCGCAAACTGATAGGTGTCCGGAAACAGGTACCCCTCCAGGCTCACCGCGCCCGGGTCCATCTGCCGCACCAGCTCCACATGCCCCCGCGCCGCCGTCAGAAAAGCGGCCCCGGTGCCCAGCTTCGCCGCCTCCACCCGCGCCGCCACGTCAAACAGGTTGGCGCCCTCAGGAATCGTCAGCGTCAGCGTGTACACCTCCCCACGCTCGATCTGCCGATACACCTCGCCCACCGTGCGCGGCTGCCCAAACCGGTACATCCCCGCCTTCAGCCTGCCCCCCCGCGCCAGCCGCAGCGCTTCAAACGCATACCGGCTGGCGATGACTCCATGCCCCTCCAGCTCCGCCGCAATCGCCCGCGAACCCGTCCCCGGCGCAATCTCTACAAAGGTCTCCGCCCCCGGCCCCTTCGGCCATCCAAAGACATACAGCGCATACCCGGCGCCTGCCAACACCCCGCAGGCCACCAGCAGCCAGAACAAACGACGCACTCCCCACCCCCGCTGCTCGCATTGTAACCAGCCCGCTTCCCGCCTCTTCTCTCTGTAACGGGCCGCAGCCACACGTTCTCACCCGCGCCGCCACTCCGTCGTACCATCATCTCTGCACCCCGCCCATGGACCCCCAGCCACCCCATACGGCTGACACCAGCCAGCCATCCCGCCTCATGGGCCTCGACGTCGGCGACCGCCGCATCGGCGTC
>DASWUY010000293.1:0-8481 GCA_036401435.1 Acidobacteriaceae bacterium
CGGGCCTCCGTTCATGGCGAAGGTGACGGGCCGATCGGCCTTGTCGCCGGGGCCATCGAGCAGGTAGGAGGTGAAGACGACTTCGCCGGTGCGGGTCTCGGGCTTGGCAGGGTCGGTGCGGCTGTAGATGGGGAGGACGCCGACGGTGGCGGTGTAGTGCAGGGTCTTGCCGTTGACGGTGACGGTCTGCGCGACGGAGGCATCGGCCGGGAGGGGCGGGAGGGCGTCGGCCTTGGCGTCGGGTGCGGGCTTGGCGGCGGCCTCGGGGTGATCCTGTGCGAGAGCGATACGGGGGAGCAGGAGCAGGGAGAGGGTGAGCGAGAGGGCGTGGCTGCGTGCAAATCTCATGCCCGAAGATACCGCACTGCGGGGCGGGAGGCAGTGCTTTTCAGCGGGCGAGGGCGGGGCGCGGCCGAGTCAAAGGCGCGGCCGGTGCTCTATAGTGAGGGCTCGCTGGGTCGGCCTGAAGTCGGGGCGGAGTTGAGGCGGAGTCGCAGCGGAGGAGAGTTCATGAAGCAGGTGTCACGCAGGAGTTTTCTTCATGCCGGGACGGGGACGGCGCTGGCTTCGATGCTGCCGGGGCGCCACTTGACTTTGGCGGCCGAGGAGCCGGTGAAGGCTGTGGGGGAGCGGGTGCGGTTCGCGTCGATCGGGGTCGGGATCCAGGGCTCCTCGCTGCTGCGGGCCGCGATCACGCTGCCGCAGGCGCAGTGTGTAGCGGCCTGCGATCTCTACGACGGACGGCATACGCTGGCGCAGGAGATTGCCGGAGTTCGGTCGACCAGGCGGTACCAGGAGGTCCTGGAGGACAGCAACGTGGAGTGCGTGGTGGTCGCTGTGCCCGATCACTGGCACCGGCAGGTGACGGTGGATGCGCTGAGCGCAGGCAAGGACGTGTATTGCGAGAAGCCGATGTCGCACACGATCGCCGATGGGGAGGCGATGGTGAAGGGCGTGCATGGCGGCAAACACTTTGTGCAAGTGGGATCGCAGCGTGTCTCCTCTGCGCTGTTCCTGAAGGCGAAGGCGCTGTTTGACGCGGGGGCGATTGGCGAGCTGCTGCAGGTGGAGCTGCAGCTGGGGCGTAACTCGCCGGGCGGGGCGTGGCAGTACCCGGTGCCGCTCGATCTGTCGCCGGAGACGCTGGACTGGGTGACGTGGCAGGGGGATGTGCCGAAGAAGGCGTTTGACCCCATCGCGTTTGCGCGGTGGCGGTGCTTTCGGGAGTACGGGACGGGCATGGCGGGCGACCTGATGGTGCACCTGCTGAGCGGGATGCAGTGCATTACGGGCATCAACGCGGTGCCGGACCAGGTGTACAGCGTGGGGGGGATCTACCGGTGGAAGGATGGGCGCAACATGCCGGATGTGCAGACAGCCATCTTCAGCTACGGGCATGTGCCGGTGACGCTGCGAGTGACGCAGGGGACCGAGACGCCGGAGGTGACGCGGGTGCTGGGGTCGCATGGGGTGATCGAGGTGAGCGCGAACTCGGTGATCGTGACGGCGCAGCAGGGGGTGGACCGGTCGCCGGACTACGGGCTGAACGGCTGGCCGGCGGCGATGCATGCGGTGTATGAGAAGCAATGGCACGCGGAGCATGATGCGGAGTTCGCCGAGCACCTGGTGGATGAGCCGGTGGTGTGGCATGGGCCGAGCTGGGACGACCTGCGGCCGCACCTGACGAACTTCTTTGAAGCGGTGAGAACGCGGCGGCCGGTAGTGGAAGACGTGGTGTTTGGGCACCATGCGGCGGCTGCGTGCCACATGGCGAACAGCTCGTATTTTGAAGGCAGGGTGATCAAGCGCGCCTGACCGGGGGGCAGCGGCCGGTTGCAGGCAAGGCGGTTGTTTGGACGGGCGGTGCAGGCTAACATCAGGGCGCGGAGGCGGGCCGGGCGGCGAGGGCGCGCGTTCGAGAGGGGAGCCCCGCTGTGCCGATCCCGGAGGCTCGCAGTGCGGAGAGCGGCCTGGCCGACGGAGAGGTCGTCGGGGAGCGGTACTGCGTCAGGCGGCGACTGGGCGCGGGCGGGATGGGCGAGGCCTACCTGGCGGACGACCTGGTGCTGCATCGCAGGCTGGTGCTGAAGCGGCTGAAGGGCGCGCAGCAGGGAGACAATGCGGGGACCCGGCTGCTGATCCGGGAGGCGAAGCGGTCGAGCTCGATTGCGAGCCCGCACATTGCCCAGGTGTATGACGTGTGCATGCACCGCGGCGAGTGGCTGCTGGCGATGGAGTATGTGGCCGGGCCGAACCTGCGCGAGGTGCTGCGTGCGCCGGTGGCGGCGAGTACGTTCTTCGACATCGCGGTGCAGTTGACCGAGGCAGTTGGGGCGGCGCATGCAGGCGGCATTCTGCACTGCGACATCAAGCCGGAGAACATCATGGTGACGGAGCAGGGCTTCGTCAAGGTGCTGGACTTTGGGCTGGCGCAGAGGAAGGCGGACGCCGCCGGCGTGAACGAGACGACGAGCCTGGTGGACGCGGGGCCGGGCGTCTCAGGGACGCCGGGGTACATGGCTCCGGAGGTGCTGCGGGAGTCGCCGGCAACGGAGCAGTCGGACATTTTCTCGCTCGGCCTGGTGCTGTACGAGCTGGCTGGAGGAGCGGCGCCGTTCAAGGGCGAGAGCTTTGCGGACAGTGTGCAGCTGACCCTGGGGACGGAAGCGCCGCTGCTGCCACTGGGGGCGCGGGGGCTGCCGGAGGAGCTGAATCGGCTACTGCAGAAGGCGCTGAACAAGCAGCCGCAGCGCCGGTATGCGACGGTGCGGGACCTGCTGGTGGATCTGCGCGCATGCCAGGAGCGGTGGGTGGCAGCGGGAGCGAGCACCGGACGAGTACAGGCGCAGCTGGCGCGGGTGCGGGCAGGCAGCGAGAGCTCGACGCGCCGGTGGGCGGTGTGGCTGGGGCTCCTAACGGTTGTGGTGGTGCTGGCCGGGGGCGCGGCGGTGGTGGTGAGCAAGCGAGCGGGGAAACCTGTGCCACGCCCGGGCGCGGTGCCGGCGCGGCTGCTGGCGGTGATTCCCTTCCACGTGATTGGGGTGGAGGACGCAGGGCTGAGCGCGTACAACGAGGGGCTGCGGGAGTCGATCACCTCAAGCCTGGCGCGGGCGGCACCGGCGAACGGGATAGAAGTGCTGGCGGCGAGCGAGGTGCGGGTGCACGGGCTGCATACGCCGGAGGAGGCGCACCGCAGGCTGGGCGCTGACCTGGTGATCGAGGGCAGCTATCAGCAGTATGGGCAGCAGGTGCGCATTCTCTTTTCGCTGGTGGATGCGACGGGCAAGGTGCTGCACTCGGACTCGGTGACGAGCCAGCTGACGGACCCTTTTGTGCTGGAGGACAGCGTGGTGCGGGGGGTGCTGTCGATGCTGGACCTGAGTACGGGCAGCCCGACGCTGTTTGGGACGCGGAATGCCGAGGCGTACGCGGCGTATCTGCACGGTATCGGGTACCTGAGGGATTTTCAGATCGCGGGCAACGCGAAGCATGCGATGGAGAGCTTTGAGCGGGCGATTGCTGCCGACCCGGGCTTTGCGGCAGCGTATGCGGGGCTGGGCGATGCGCACTGGCAGAGCTATGTTGCGAGTGCGGACGCGCGGCAGATTGCGTTGGCGCGGGCGAGCTGCGACAAGGGGCTGGCGCTGAGTGGGCAGGTCGCGGAGGTGCACGACTGCCTGGGGACCATTGCCGCAGGGACGGGGCGGGTAGAGCAGGCGCGGCTGGAGTTTGTGCGGGCCCAGCAGCGGGACGGGCGGGACGACACGGCGCTGCAGGGGCTGGCCCGCACCTATGAGCAGTCAGGCGAGCCGGCCGAGGCGGAGCGCGTGTACCGGCAAGCGATAGCGGCGCGACCGCACTACTGGGCGAATTACTATGCGCTGGGCAACTTCCTGTTGCGGCGGGCGCAGTATGACCAGGCGGCGCCGATCCTGGAGTCGGCGGTGCAGCAGTTCCCTGCCAACAGCTTCCTGGTGCGGCGGCTGGCGGTGGTGTATTTCATGCAGGGCAGGATGGAGCAGTCGGCGGCGACGCTGGAGCGGGCGATTGCGGAGCAGCCGGACGCGGTGGCGCTGCGGGATCTGGGGCAGGTGTATCTGCACGAGGGGAAGTTTGCGCCGGCGGTGGCGGCGCTGGAGCGTGCGTCGCGCACGCAGCCGAACCAGTTCTCAACGGAGGCAGACCTGGCCGACGCCTACGCGTGGAGCGGAGGGGACAGGCAGAAGGCAGAGGCAGCGTACCACAGGGCGCTGGAGCTGAGTGAGCGCAGGGTGCACGTGGACCCGCACGACCTGGACGCGCTGATGGTGAGCGCCTACTGCGCGGCCGCGCTGGGGCAGAAGCAGGAGGCGCTGAGACGGCTGCAGGAGGCGCTGCGATATGCGCCGCAGGATGCGGAGGTGGACTACTATGCGGCGCGCGTGTATGCACAGCTGGGCGACGGTGAGGCGGCCCGGCGGTGGGTGGCGCAGGCGATCGGGAGCGGGTACTCGCGAGCAGATATTGAGAGCGCGGTGGACCTGGCGGCGTACGCGGCTCCGCTGACGCCGCGGGGGTAGAGCGAGGCTACTTGTTGCCGACCTTGAAGTGCGGATCGCGGCACTCATAGTGGCCATGGCCGGGATCGTTGGGCTCGGATGGCGCACTGGGATCGACGGTCTGGAACTGGACTTCAAACTTGTAGAAACAGCCCTTGATGGAGCCGTTGACAGGGTCGACAGGCCCGGTATCGACCGCCGTGTCGTTGAAGTGAACATTGGCAAGGTCGAACTGTTGCACGAAAGGCTGCGCAGGGCAGACGTGGCCGCTGGCAGCGGTGCTGTTGAGAGAGATGAAGCGGCGTATGCGGAAGCTTCGATTGAGGCTGGAGGTGAAGACGATGTGCTCCTGGCGGTCGGGAGAAACACACAGCGGCTTGTGACTGAAGGGATGGCGAGGCGGGTTGACGTAGTCGCACATCTCACGGGGCAGCGTCTCGACGTCCAGATTGCATTGCCTGTTGGAGGCGCCGGGCGCGCCTGTCCACTTACAGAGGTTGCTGGGATCTGCGTCCTGCAGGCAGTCCTGTGCGACGCCTCCGCCGGGGCCGGTGGTGGGATACATGCCCCCTCCGCCGCGCCGATGGCAGCCGAGAACCGCGAACGCGGAAAGGATGGCCAGGGTAGGTGCCAGTAGCTTCAGTCGCATGGGAGTGACTCCGGACCTACGGTTTACTTTGTCTGCGGGGGACAGCCTGCCAAGTATGCGCAGGAACGGGCACGATGGCAAGCGGGGAGTTTAAGGATAGCTTCAGCCACGGTAGACGACTTCAAGCATGGTGCAGTCGTCGTTGGCGGCAACGGCCCCGCAGAAGGCCTTCATATGCTCATAGATCAGGTCGAGGGTGGCGCAGTGGTGGAGGGAGTTGCGCAGCCGCTCGTCGCCGAAGAACTCTCCGGCAAAGTTCTCTGCTTCGGTGACGCCGTCAGTGGCGATGACCACGCGTGAGCCGGCGGAGAGGCGGCCGTGCGCGGAGGCGAAGAGGGTTTCGGGGATGAGGCCGACGGGCAGGTTGGAGGCAGTGAGCGGAGAGGAGTGGCCGCCGGAGCAGACCAGGGGCTGCACGTGGCCGCAGTTGATGTACTCGAACGCGCCATCGGGATAGAGACGCAGGATGGCCATGGTGGCGTACTTGTGCACGTTCTTGACGCAGATGTAGCGGTTGGCGACTTCGGCAATGCGGCTGAGGGGCTGGCTGGTGAGGAGCTGCGAGTAGATCATGCCCTGGAGCGTGGAGGCGAGGATGGCGGCGGAGATGCCCTTGCCGGAGACGTCGGCAACGACGACGGAGAGGGACTGGCCATCGGCTACGACGTCGTAGAAGTCGCCACCGACCTGCTTGCAGGGGATGGAGCGGGCGGCGACGGCGGCGTAGTCGAGGGTGGGGAGCTTGACGGCCATCAGTCCCTGCTGGATCTCGGCAGCGATGTTGAGCTCTTCGCGGTAGCGGCGCTCGTTTTCTTCGGCGACGGCAAGCTGGGCGTTGTCGACCAGGGCGGCGGCCTCGGTGGCGATGGTGCGGAGCAGGTCGCTGTCTACCTCGGTAAGGCTGCCGATGGTGAGGCGGCTGTCGAGATAGAGCACGCCGAGGATTTCGCCCTCGGGTGCGCCCGGGGTGCGGCGGCGGTTGCGCAGCGGGATACAGATGACGGTACGGATGTTGTGGATGACGATGCTTTCGGACGGCGCGGCGGCTTCGCTGAGGGTGTCGGTGACGATGTATTCGCTGGCCGTGCGGGTGGCTTTTTCAATCGCACTGCGAGAGATGGTGGCGTCGTCAAGGAGCGTTTCTCCGGCGCTGCCGCGGCCGAGCGCGAGATCGAGGCGGCCGTCGGGGTGGCGGAGGAAGACATAGCCGCGCTCGACGCTGGTGAGCTGCAGGGTGGTCTCGAGCAGCACGGCAAGGATCTGGTCGACGGCACCATAGGTGTTGAGCTTGCGTGCCGACTCGAAGAACCAGCGGAGTTTTTCTAGGCCGGTGCCGGAGGCGCTGATGGCGGGGATCTGCCCGATGATCTCGTGCAGGGTGGAGCCGGAGCCCGGGGGCTTGACGCCGAAGAGCAGGCTGGGGCCGTCGAGCGCGCCGAAGTGGATGCGGTCCTTTTCGCCCAGGCGGGCGCGGGTGACACGCTGGCCATTGACGAAGGTGCCATGACGGCTGCCGTGGTCGAGGAGGTAGTAGCCCTCCGGCTCCTGCACGATGGTGGCGTGCTCGCGGGAGACGTAGGGGTGGGAGAGAACGATGTCGCGATCAGGCAGGCGGCCGACGGTGAAGGGCGAATGGGCGATGGTGCCCGCACTCTCGTGCGTGCCGTCGCGCAGCACAAACCGGACCGCTTCACCCTGCATGGGCATTCATTATAGGGGCAGGGGGAAGGCACTTAGCAGGGTGCTACTCGGCCTGCATGGCGGCTAGTTCGTTGCCGTTGGGGTCGCGGAAGTGGAAGCGGCGGCCGCCGGGAAAGGAAAAGACGGGGACGGTGACCTGGCCGCCGGCAGCGGTGACGGCGGCGAGCGCGGACTCCAGGTTGTCGACTGTGATGACGGCGAGCGGAGCGGCGGGGGCCTCCGAGAGGTCGGCCTGGAGTCCGAGATCGACATCGCCGGTGAGGGTGCAGGCATAGGTGAGGCCAAAGTCAGTCAGCTGCCAGCCAAACACGGCTGCGTAAAAGTCCTTGGCGGCGCCCATGTCTGCGGCGGGAAGCTCGACGAAAGAGATGCGTGCCACGTTCAACTCCCTTGGCGCCTGGTGAAGTGCAGGGTGGGCAGGGCGCGGAGTCGTTCGGCCGCGCCCTCGGCGGTGATGTCGCGCTGGGGCATGCCGAGCATTTCAAAGCCGACCATGAACTTCTTGACCGTAGCAGAGCGCAGGAGCGGCGGGTAGAAGTGGATATGGAAGTGCCATTCGGGGTGCGGCGCGCCGTCGGTGGGCGCCTGATGCAGGCCCATGGTGTAGGGGAAGCTGGTCTCAAAGAGGTTGTCGTAGCGGATGGTGGTCTGGCTGAGGATGTCGGCGAGGCCGGCCCGCTGTTCCGGTGTGAAGGCGGTGAGTGAGGGGACCTGTTCCTTGGCGATGATGAGGGTCTCAAAGGGCCAGACGGCCCACCAGGGAACGACGCAGAGGAAGGTGTCGTTCTGGCAGACGATGCGCTCCTGGCGGTCGAGTTCAAGCGCGGCATAGTCGGCGAGCAGGGAGCGCTGGTGTGCGGCGTAGTAGGCGGCCTGGGACTCGGTCTCGGCGTAGGGCTCGTCGGGCACATGCTGGGTGGCCCAGAGCTGGCCGTGGGGGTGAGGGTTGCTGGCGCCCATCATGGCGCCGCGGTTCTCAAAGATCTGGACGTAGGCGGTGTTTGGGTCGGCGCCCAGCTCAGTGTATTGCTCGGTCCAGGCATCGACGACGCGGTGAATGTCGGCCGGGTCCATGAGGGCGAGGGTGAGGGCGTGGTCGGGGTGGAAGCAGAGGACGCGGCAGCGGCCGCGCTCCTGCTGGGCGAGCAGGAGCGCGGAGCCGGTGTCGGCTGGCGCGGGGGAGTCGGGGAGCAGCGCGGCGTAGTCGTTGTCAAAGACGTAGACGCTCTCATAGCGCGGGGTCTGCTTGCCGCCGGCGCGCTGATTGCCGGGGCAGAGGTAGCAGGTGGGGTCGTAGTGCAGGGGCGCAAAGCCGGAGGGGGCGCCGACCTCGCCCTGCCAGGGACGCTGGGTGCGTTGCGGGGAGATGAGGACCCAGTCGCGGCGGAGCGGATTGTAGCGCCGGTGGGGAGTTTGCAGTCCTGGGTCTGGCACGGTGATCCTTTCGCGCTTGCTGCCGGGGGTTGGGGAACTAGGGGGCGGTATCGGGGACGGGCTCGACGGCGAGGTACATGTCGGCAAAGCGCTGGCTGTACTCCTCAAGCAGCAGGCGGATGCGGTCGGGATCTGGCGAGCGGAGGATGAGGCCGGCGT
>DASWUY010000294.1:0-5302 GCA_036401435.1 Acidobacteriaceae bacterium
GGAAGAATCACAGCAGCCCACGTGACCGCACTCCAGGCACATGCGCAGGTGCACCCAGCGGTCTCCGCTTTTCAGGCACTCCTCGCAGCCATCGGTTCCCGGCTCTACCTCGTGGATCTGATCCAGGTGCGTGCATCCTGCCATCGCCAATCCTCGCGGCGCAGAAAATTGAACTTCCATCCCGCGCTCTCTCCGAGCATAGGCTTCATCCCAGTTTAAGCGAAACAAACGTATCGTCTGGAGCAGATGGTGGGGATGCGGATCGGGCAGGGAAGATGGGCGATACTGCGGCTGGTGCCCGCCCTGTTGGGTTGCCACACCCTGCTGCACGCCCAGGCCGTACCTGAGGCACCCCGGTCGCTGCTCCGCCCGCTATCTCAAGCTGCGACCCAGGCTACGCCCCAGCCCGCGCTCCGCATCACGCTCGAAGACGCCATCCATCGTGCCCAGTCTAATGAGCCGGCCTTTGCCGCCAGTGTTGCGGCCAGCCGCATCGCCCAGCTGGACCGCGCCATCGCCCGCAATGCGCTGCTGCCTGGCGCCGTCTATCACAACCAGGTGCTCTACACCCAACCCAACGGAGACACCACGCGCGACCTGCAGGGCCCTGGGAACCAGCCTTCGCCACGTTTCATCGCCAACAACGCGGTGCGCGAGTATGCCAGCCAGGCCATCGTCAACGAGACCGTAGGCGTGCAGCAGGCCGCCGACCTGAAACTCGCCACAGCCACGGCCCTGCGCGCTGCTGCCGAGGCAGAGGTGGCCCGGCGCGGCCTTGTCTCAACCGTGGTCTCGCTCTTCTATGGCAGCCTGGCTGCGACCCGGAAACTGGCTGTCGCCGAGCGGGCGAACACTGAGGCGGCCGCCTTTACCGACCTCACGCAGAAGCGCGAGCAGGGCCGCGAGAGCGCGCACGCTGACGTCGTGAAGGCGCAACTGCTGCAGCAGCAGCGGCAGCGTGACCTGGCCGACGCCGTGCTCGCCGAAGAACGCGCTCGCCTGGAACTCGCGCTGCTACTCTTTGCCGACCCGCACACGCCCTACTCGCTTGTAAGCGATGCCAGCCCGGCGCTGCTGGCTTCGCGCGCCGAGATCGAGGCCGCGGCGGCAAGAAACAATCCTGACCTGCGCGCCGCCTTTGCCGCCCTGCGCGAGGGCGATGCCGACCTGCTCAGAGCCCGCGCTGCCTACCTGCCCGATCTTGGCCTCAGCTTCGCCTATGGCATCGATGCGCCGCAGTTCGCGGTCAACGGCCCCCTGGCGCAGGGAACCGTCCACGTCAGGAATCTCGGCTACTCGGCCGCCTTGACCCTCGACATTCCCGTGTGGGACTGGCTCTCGACCGACAAGCGAGTCAAGCAAAGCCAGGCACGCCGGCAGGTGGCCCAGGTCACGCTCAGTGCCGCACAGAAGCGGCTGATCGTCGACCTCGACGAGTTTTACAACGAAGCGGCAGCGGCCCAGTCCCAGGTTGCCTCGCTCAACGTCAGCGCCAGCACGGCGGCTGAAAGCCTGCGCCTGACCAAGCTGCGTTACGGCGCCGGCGAGGCCACGGTGCTCGAGGTGGTCGATGCGCAGACAGCGCTCACCCTGGCAGAAAATGCAAGCGCCGAAGGTCAGGTACGCTACTGGTCCGCGCTGGCCAACCTGCAGACACTTACCGGTGCGCTTTGAGCGTGCCCGCATCCATGCAGCAAAAGGGAAACATGCAGCAAAGAGGGAAGAGGTCCGTGAGGCACGCACAATCCGCTCCTCGAGCGCACCGGTTCCTGACCGCCGCCTTTGGCCTCGTCGCGATGGCCAGCACCATGGCGTTGGCGGTTGGCTGCCAGCACGACAAGCCGGAGACAGCAGGCGAGACTGCGATCTCGGTCGAGGCAGCGCACCCGGTACGCGGCTCCATCGCCGAGCACATGACCGCCGACGCCGTGCTGTCGCCGATTGCCCAGGCCGCCATCTCGCCTAAGGTCACCGCGCCGGTGCGCCGCTTCCTGGTCCAGCGCGGTGCGCACGTCAAGCAGGGTCAGCTGCTCGCCACGCTTGAAAACGCCGACCTGGCCGCGGCCGCGCTAGACAGCAAGGGCACCTACACCGCTGCCCAGGCAGCGTTTGACACGGCGACCAAGGCGCAGGTGCCCGAGGAGTACCAGCGGGCCCAGCTGGACGTGAAGCAGGCCAAGGCAAACCTGGACCTGAACCAGAGCATCGTCAACAGCCGGCAGCAGCTCTTTGACCAGGGTGCGGTGCCGGGTCGCGACCTGGACACGGCGCGCGCCGGACTGGTCCAGGCGCAGGCCGCCTATGACACGGCTGTAAGTCACCTTTCGGCGCAACAGAGCGTCAGCCGCGAGGCCGCGCTCAAGGCCGCCAGCGGCCAGCTGAGCTCTGCCCAAGGCAAGTACCTGGCCGCCAATGCGCAGGTAGGCTACACCGAGATCCGCTCTCCGATCAGCGGCGTCGTCACCGATCGCCCTCTCTTCGCAGGAGAGACCGCATCTGCCGGCACGCCCCTGCTCACCGTCATGGACACCTCCTCGCTGCTGGCCAAGGTCCACCTGGCGCAGTCGCTCGCACAGCGGCTTGCGCTGGGCAGTGTAGCCGAGCTTACCCTGCCTGGCCTGGATGAGCCGCTGCAGGCGCGCGTCTCGCTCATCAGCCCGGCGCTCGATCCGGGCTCGACCACCGTGGAAGTCTGGCTCCGGGTAGACAACGCCGCCGGCACGCTCAAGGTGGGCACCCCGGTGCACGTGCAGGTCCCGGGCCGCAGGGCCGAGCAGGCACTGCTGATCCCTGACTCGGCACTGGTCGCCGTCAGCGGTGGCTCGAGCTACGTGATGGCCATTGGCGCAGACGGCGTCGCGCACAAGCGGCCCGTCACTACTGGCATCCGCGACGCCGGCCAGGCCCAGGTACTCTCCGGCCTGAGCGAAACAGACACCATCGTGACCACCGGCGCCTTCACCCTGGAAGACGGGACCAAGGTCAAGGTCGGCGAGCCGGGCGGCGATGAAAAGTCGGGCGCCCCTGAAAAGCCGGACGCGCCATGAGCCAGGCCGCCACCACACCGATAGCCGAGGAGCCGCAGCCAGCGACGTCCACCCACACACGGCCGTTCTGGCTGGCCCGCTCCACCCGCACCATCTTCTTCCTAGTCATCGCTCTCACGGCCGCCGGCCTCAGCCTGGCGTTCCAGGTACCCATCTCCGTCTTTCCTGAGACCAACTTTCCCCGCGTGGTCATCAGCATCGACAACGGCGTCATGCCCGTTGAGCAGATGCAGGTCACCATCACCAAGCCCGTTGAGGATGCGGTCAACAGCGTTCCCGGCTTGCAGACGGTGCGCTCCATTACCAGTCGCGGCTCGGCCGAGGTTTCGCTCTTCTTTGACTGGGGCCAGGACATGTTCCAGACCGTGCAGCGCGTGGACGCTGCTCTGGCCAGCGCACAGCAGGAGCTGCCGCCCACCGCCCGCGTCCAGACCCACCGGCTTACCTTCGCCACCTTTCCCATCCTCGGCTACAGCCTCACCTCAGACCGCGTGCCGCAGACCGAGCTGTGGGAGCTGGCCACCTATGAGCTCAAGCCGCCTCTCAGCCGCGTGGCCGGGGTCAGCACCGTTACCGTGCAGGGCGGGCAGCAGCCCGAGTTTCACATCGTGCCCAACCTGGCCCGTTTGCAGGTGGCCGGCGTCACCGTGCTGGACCTGGTCAACGCCGTCCAGTCCTCGAACATCATCGATTCTCCAGGCCTCTACGAGGCCAACCACCAGCTCATCCTGGGGCTGGTCGGCGCGCAGCAGCATGACGCTGCCGGCCTGGCCCAGCTGGTGGTCAAAGCGACACCCGGGGGCGCAACGGTGCGCGTGGGCGACGTAGGAACCGTCGAGCGTTCCACGCTGCCTGTCTACACCGCGGTCACGGCCAACGGCAAGCCCGCGGTGCTGCTCAACATCACCCGTCAGAACGCCAGCAACACCGTCGCGGTTGCAAATGCCGTGGCCGCGGAGATCGATCAACTGCGCGGCAAGCTGCCCGCAGGCGTGCACATCGAGCCCTTCTACGACCAGTCGCAGCTGGTCCGCGAGAGTATCGCGAGCGTCCGCGACGCCATCCTGATCGGCCTCCTGCTCGCCTGCGGTATCCTGCTGCTCTTCCTGCGTGACTGGCGGCTCTCCATCGTCGCCGGCCTCGTCATTCCTGTCACCGTCGCGATTACGATCTGCTTCCTGTGGGCCATCGGCCAAAGCTTCAACCTGATGACGCTTGGCGGTCTCGCTGCCGCGATCGGCCTGATCATCGATGACGCCATCGTGGTCGTTGAAAACATCGCGCTGCACCGCGAAGCAGGCGAGTCGCGCATCGGCGCCGTGCGCAACGCGCTCGAGGAGATCACGGCGCCCCTGGTCTTCTCGACCATCACTCCGGTGGTGGTCTTCCTGCCTCTCATCTCGGTCACCGGCGTTACCGGCACCTTCTTCCGGGCGCTCGCCATCACCATGACGGCCGCCCTCTTCACCTCGCTGCTGCTCGCGCTTACCTGGACGCCCGGCCTGAGCCTCGTCCTGCTGCGTTCAACGCCCCACCACGCGCCGGTGCCCACTCCTCGAGAGGAGGCCCAAAGCGAGCACGCCTCCGGCCGCCTGATGGGCAAGGTCGTTCACTGGCATGCCCGCGCTCTGGAGTGGTCGCTGCGCCGGCCACTGCTGCTCGGCCTCTGCTGCGCCGCGCTCATCGCCGGCACCTACTTCGCCTACCGCGCCCTCGGCTCAGACCTCCTCCCCGAGATGGATGAGGGCGGCTTCATCCTCGACTACATCATGCCCCCGGGCAGTTCGCTCACCGAGACCAACCGCGTGCTGACCCATGTCGAGCGCATCCTCCACGCCACCCCGGAGGTTGAGAGCACCTCGCGACGCACCGGGCTGCAGCTGGGCCTGGCCGCCGTCACAGAGTCCAGCTACGGAGACATGACCGTTCGCCTTCGCAGCAAGCGCGATCGCGACATCGATGCCGTGATAGCCGATGTGCGCAAGCAGATCAAGCAGGAAGAGCCGGGTCTCGACGTCGAGTTCACCCAGGTGCTGCAGGACATGATCGGCGACCTGTCGAACGCGCCCGAGCCCATCCAGATCAAGCTCTTTGCCACCGATGCCGCCCTGCTGCAACAGCTCGCGCCCCGCGTAGCGGATGCCATCTCCACCATCAAGGGCGTGGTCGATGTGCAGAACGGCATCGAGAACACCATCAGCGGGCCTGCCACCAACTTTCAGGTCGATCCCACGGTTGCCGCGCGGCTGGGCTTT
>DASWUY010000295.1:0-3732 GCA_036401435.1 Acidobacteriaceae bacterium
GGCGCGCCAGATCACGAAGATGTAGGCCGAGTAGTAGCCGGCGGTGCCGATGATCGAAAAGATGCCGCCCCACAGGAGCCGTGAGCGCGAGAGCCGGATGTTCTCTTCGTAGATACCGAGCGAGAGCCTGGCAAAGCGGTCGGTGAAGTAGTTGCTGAGGTTGAAAAGCTTGAGCTCCTTGGCCGCCTCCTTGGAGCCGCCGACCTGGCGCAGGTAGTCCATCTCGCGCTTGGACGGGGTCTGGCGGAAGTTCTTCGCATAGCCGAGAAAGGCGAAGTGCGTCTCCCCGAGGAAGGACGGGATCACGCCGAGAGCCATGAGGAGCACCAGCCACGGCGAGGTAAACAGCAGGATGCTGGTGAAGCCGACTGTGGTGATGACCTGCTGGAAGAGCCGGCCCATGGCCTGGATCATGGCCAGGCGGTCGGTGGCCTGCACGCGCGCGCGCTCCAGGCGGTCGTAGTAGATGGGGTCTTCGTAGGTGGTCAGGTCGAGCTGCGCCGCCTGGCGCATCACGCGGATGGAGACGTAGTGCGTGTACCGGTCGGCGAGCAGGGAATCAAAGTAGTCGACCAGGCGGGTGAGGATGCCGCTGACGATGACGATCGCCACTTCTGCGGCAACGATCCACCAGAAATGATGGGGAATGCCGCGTCCGCTGATGGCCTGCTGCACGCCATCGAGGATCCGGGCTGCTACCTTGGCGCCCGCGACCAGGCCGGCCGGGATGAGCGCTCGCAGGATGAGGCCCCAGGTGACGACGGCCGGCCCGGACTCCCACAGGATGCGCAGCACCGGGGGCACATTGCGCAAGGCGCGCAGCCGCTCTCCCCACGCACTTTGTGTCTTGGTCTCGGTCACAATCGGGCCAGGCTCCGTTTGGGTGCTTCCTTTACCCTATCCTCAAAACGCGACCTGCGGCTGCCTTCCTGCCCTCCTGCGTTGGTCCGCTACTGTTCCTCCGCTCGAATGTCCTGGCAGACGGGGCGTGTTGGGAGCATGGGTAGAGGTGCCTTACGCTGCCTGCTCGAGGGGCCGCAGCATGGGCTGCGTCCTCATCGTCAGGAACATCGTTTCCGGCTGCGGGGAGCCGACTTGTAACAGCGGTCAGCACGTTTGGCCGATGCGGCAGATACGAGAAGGGCCGCCACGATGGTCTGTGGCGGCCCTCCTCGCGCGCGTCGCGCTGGAGGATTGCGAGAGCTATCCGTTCTGCTCAGGACTATCCGGCCGCACGGTGCGATAGCTGGCATTTCCCTTGGACCACACCAGCAGCAGGATGGGTTTGCCGGCGGGACTTTGGTGCACCCCGCTGACGAAGTCACTCGCCGAGGACAAGGGCCGGCGATCCAGTTCAAGGATGACATCGCCAGGCTGCAGACCTGCGTCCTCGGCCGGGCTGGCCGGGCGCACGCTTTGGACGGCGACGCCGTGCAGGTTCGGGGGGAGCTCGAGCTGCTGCCGGGTCCCCGGGGTCAGATCGGCGACGGCAAGTCCTAGTTTGCCGCTTTGCGAAGCCTGCTCCGGGTCTGCGCTCGCACGCTCCGCGCTGCCGTGATACTCGCCTACCGTCAGGTTCACGGTGAGGGGCTTGCCATCGCGTATCAGGCCCAGGGCGATCCTGCTGCCGGGGCGCAGCTGGCTCACCTGCACCTGCAGCGAGCTGCCGTTGGTGATCTTCTCGCCGTTCAACTGCGCGATCACGTCGCCCGTCTTTACGCCTCCGCGCGCTGCGGGCGAGTCGGGCGTGACCTGCGCCACGATGGCTCCCGAAGCCTCCGGCAGGCTGAAGAAGTGAGCGTTGTCCGGGGTCACATCGTTCATGCTGATGCCGAGATAGCCATGGTCCACCTTGCCATGCTGGATCAGCTGCTCGGCCGTAGCCCGCGCAATCTGGGTAGGGATGGCGAACCCGGCTCCCTGGAATGCGCCATTGTTGGTCGCGATGAAGGTGTTGATGCCCACCAGCTCACCGCGCGCGTCGACCAGCGGGCCGCCGGAGTTGCCCGGGTTGATGGCCGCGTCTGTCTGGATGAAGCCGCCCGGCTTGCGCGGATCATCCGCGAAGGGGCTGGGGCGATCGACGGCGCTGATAATACCGCGCGTGACGGAAAACTGCAGGTAGCCAAACGGGCTGCCGAAGGCAAGCACCGTCTGGCCCGGCTGCAGATGCGTGGAGTCGCCCCAGGCGATGCTGGGCAGATCGCGCGCGTCCACCTTGATCACGGCCAAGTCGGTGAGCTTGTCCACCCCGACCACCTTCGCGTTCAGCAAGCGCCGGTCATGGAGCGTGACCTTGACCTGTACGGCGCCCTGGACCACGTGGTTGTTGGTCAGGATGTAGCCTTCCGGCGAGATGATGACCCCGCTGCCGATGCCATGTTCCACCTCCGGAGCGCGGTTGCCGGGGCCCATTTGGCCGAAGAACTGGCGCAGACCGGGCGGCAGGTTGGGCGGCAGCTCCTCCTCTGGGCCGCGGCGCTCCTCTGGCCCTCCATGCTCCTCTGAGCGCTCCTCGCGTGAGGTGACGGCCACGTTGACCACCGCCGGTGTGACCCGGGCAGCGAGCGCTTCCATGGCCTGGTCAAGCGAGGTCAGGGCGGCGACGCTGTGGTCGTCAAGCGGTGAGCCTGGGACGACGGCCGCGTGCACCTGGCTGTGATGGATCAGGATCGTGCCCAGCGCGAGCGTAGCGACCACTCCGGCGGGAACAGAGAGCTTGCTGGCTCTTGCGACTAGTGAATTAGTTGCTGTCGACATGGAGAGGCCCCTCCCAGGGCCTGTTACTGCGGCTTAGAGTTGGAAGATCAGCCAGCCATCTCCAAAGGGGACGGCGGCATAGGAGAAGTCGGTGCGCAGGGCGAGCGCGGGTCGAGCCATGCCCGGAGCCTGGCGCCAGCCGGTGAGCAGGACCCAGGGCTCAAGCGGTGCTGGGCGCTGCGTGAGGGCCGGGGTGGGCCGGCGCCGGAGATGCGCTGCCGTGATGTGTGAGCGAGAGCGGGGGCGTGCGACCTGGAGCGAAGCCTGTACCAGCCGGGCCGGCCCAGCCACGTCGCGGGGCACCTGCAATGGTCGGATGGGCGCGCCTGCCGTCTGCATGTTGCTCATTGAGGCCGACTCTGCTTGTTCGGCACCCGGCGATGCCGAGAAACGCAGCAGTTCCGGGCTGCGGGTAAGACCCGCTGCGCACGCTACCAGCCCCATCACCAGCAGGGTGGTCAGCAGGCGCAGGCGCCCGGCTCCCAGGGTGCTCTGCGGCCGGTGCAGGATGCGGTGCACCCTGCGTGACAGCTCGGGCTGCCGCTCCCAGGCGCCCAGTGCCAGCGAGATGCCGTGCCGCACCATGGAGTGTTCGGCAAGCCTGGCCAGGCAGGACGCATAGGCCTTGCCTGCTCGGGTGACCCGTAACACGCCTTCATCGCAGGCCAGCTCCCGCTCCAGGCAAAGCCGCCGCTCCACCCACAGCAGCACCGGATTCAACGGAACCAGCACCAAGCTCAGTTTCTGCAGCAGATTAATCCAGTCGTCCCGCCGCCGCAGATGCCCAACCTCATGCAACACAATCTGCCCAAACTCCGCCGTCGTCAGCCGCGCAAAAAGCTCTTCCGGAATAAGAATCCGCGGCGAAAAAAACCCAATCACACTCGGCCGGTCCACATCCTTCGACGTGCAAAGTTCAACACCGCGAAATCCAGCCGCCAACAGCACAGCGTCGCAGCCCTCGACCGGCAC
>DASWUY010000296.1:0-1558 GCA_036401435.1 Acidobacteriaceae bacterium
TCGATGTTGGCGATGGCCTGGGGGCCGGCGTGGCAGGCATGGTTCTGCCCCAGGAGCAGGTCGGCCAGAGTCTCACGGTGTGCGCCAGGCAGTAGGGGAGGTGGTGGCGCCCATCGATGCCCGCAGGGGGTAGCACTGTAGAAGGGGGCGAGCGGCTGGTCGGCTGCAGCATAGTCCAGGAAGAGCCGGCTCAGCCCCGGGACCAGGGAGAGGGGGAAACACTCACCAGGAGATGCGTTCTGGTCGGTCATGCGTGCTTGTTCCCCAAGGGTGCGCCGACGTGGCTTGCTGGTCCAAGTCTCTCATGGTCTCTCATGCCGCGGGTGCGGCGCCGCGGGCAGGAGCGGGTGGCGTGCGGGGCATCGGACGGGATTCGGCATGGTCGCGGCGTGAACGAGCCAGGGTGGACTGCCTTCGCGTGTGGCAGCAGAAGTTAGCGCGTGAAGGTGGCGAGACACATCATAAGGAAGTGCGTCAAGAAGTGCGTCAGGGCAGAGCGCTTTGGCGCAGACGATGCAGCTTCACGGCCGGCTTGATGAAGGGAGGCGCCTGACTCGCACGAGCGGGGGTCATCTTCGTGGAGCGGCCTTCCAGAGAGGAATTGCAGAACTATGTCGAAAGCGACCAAGCAGTCAGAAGAGCAGGAGACCCCAAAGTCGCCTGAGCAGAAGCAGGCCACGGAGGCCAAGCCGAAGAAGAAGCTCAAGAAGCTGATCGAGAAGGCTGCGCAACAGACGATGCCTGCTGCAGAGCCCGCGGCGGAGGTCCTTTCGTCGAAGGTGGTGTACGAGGGGCCGCTGTTCAAAGTGACCAAGGACGAGGTGCGGGAGCCGAATGGGCACGTGTCCGAGCGCGATGTGATCCGGCACAACGGCTCGGTGGTCATCCTGCCGATTGATACCAGCAAGAGCAGGAAGGACCCGCACGTCATCCTGGAGCGGCAGTACCGGCATGCTGCGGGGCAGTACCTGTGGGAGCTGCCGGCGGGCAAGATCGAGCCGGGCGAAGAGCGGCTGGCCGGGGCCAAGCGGGAGCTGGCCGAGGAGACCGGGTATGCGGCAGAGAAGTGGACAGAGCTGCACCGGTACTACGCCAGCCCGGGCTTTCTGGGCGAGTGGATGCAACTCTACCTGGCCGAGGAGCTAACGCCGGGCGAGGCTACGCCGGAGCAGGACGAGACGCTCGAGATCTTCGCGATGCCCCTGTCGCAGGTGGAGGCGCTGATCGACGACGGGAAGATCCTGGACGGCAAGACCCTGATTGCGATCCTGCTCTACAAGCGGCTGCGCAAGAGGCGCCGCAAGTAGGGCGGGCGCCCGAAACGGGAGAGGGCGAAGGGGGTGCGCACCGAGTGGTAGGGCATCGAAACCAAACACCCACCACATGCGTCTGTTAGAAGAGGCAGGCTGGGTTCCCCCCACCGCAATCTGCGCTTAGGAAGGGTCAGCGCGTGGCTCAATACAAAGGCAAGGTCAAGTGGTTCAACAATGCAAAAGGCTATGGGTTTATCGGTCGTGAGGATGGCCCCGATGTTTTTGTACACTTCAGCGCGATCCAG
>DASWUY010000297.1:0-3349 GCA_036401435.1 Acidobacteriaceae bacterium
CTGCTTGCCGTCCAGGATGCTGTACGCGGACTTGTAGGCCTCATCGACCATGCTGCGCACTTCGGCATCGATCTGCCGCGCCGTCTCCTCCGAGAAGTCGCGGTGCTGGCCAATCTCGCGCCCCAGGAAGATCTGCTCTTCCTTCTTGCCAAAGGTCAGAGGGCCCATGCGGCTCATGCCGTACTCGCACACCATCTTGCGCGCAAGCTCGGTCGCACGCTCGATGTCGTTGCCCGCGCCGGTCGTCATCTGCTTCAGGAAGATCTCCTCCGCGATCCGGCCGCCCATCAGGATGGCAAGCTGCGTCTCAAGATAATCCTTGGTCACCGTGTGCTTGTCATCGGTCGGCAGCTGCATGGTCACGCCAAGCGCCATCCCGCGCGGGATGATCGTCACCTTGTGCAGCGGATCGGCGTGGTCGCGGATCGCCGCCACCAGCGCATGGCCCGCCTCGTGGTAAGCCGTCACCCGCTTCTCCTCGTCGGTCAACAGCATCGACTTGCGCTCGGCACCCATCAGGACCTTGTCCTTGGCCGCCTCGAAGTCGATCATCAGCACCGCCTTGCGGTTGTGCCGGGCCGCCGAGAGCGCCGCCTCGTTCACCATGTTCGCCAGGTCCGCGCCGGAGAAGCCAGGCGTGCCCCGCGCCATCACGCGCAGATCCACATCCTCCGCAGTAGGCACCTTGCGGGCATGCACTGCCAGCACCTCTTCCCGGCCGCGCACATCCGGCCGTCCCACAATCACCCGCCGGTCAAAGCGGCCCGGCCGCAGCAGCGCCGGATCCAGCACATCCGGACGGTTCGTCGCCGCCACCAGGATCACGCCATCGTTGGACTCAAAGCCGTCCATCTCTACCAGCAGCTGGTTCAGCGTCTGCTCCCGCTCATCGTGTCCGCCGCCCAATCCTGCGCCCCGGTGGCGTCCCACCGCGTCGATCTCGTCGATGAAAATAATGCATGGAGCATTCTTCTTGCCTTGTTCAAAGAGGTCGCGGACCCGGCTCGCGCCCACACCCACAAACATCTCCACAAAGTCCGAGCCGGATATCGAAAAGAACGGCACATTCGCTTCGCCCGCAACAGCCCGCGCCAGCAGCGTCTTGCCGGTCCCCGGAGGTCCCACCAGCAGCACCCCCTTCGGAATGCGGCCGCCCAGCTTCTGGAACTTCTGCGCCTCGCGCAGAAACTCGATGATCTCCTTCAGTTCTTCCTTGGCTTCATCAACGCCCGCTACGTCCTTGAACGTCACCTTCTTCTGCTGCATCGAGAGCAGCCGCGCCCGGCTTTTGCCAAACGACAGCGCCTTGTTGCCGCCCGACTGCATCTGCCGCAGCATGAAGAACCACAGCGCCGCGATGATCAGGATCGGCGAGAAGTTCAGCAGGATCGGCAGCCAGGAATTGCCCTCATTGTTCCGGACCGTGACCTTGACCTTGTTCTGGTCCAGCACGTCGAACAGGCGCGGATAATTTGCCGGCACCGTCGTGTGAAAGGCAGCGTTGCCGGCCTTCAGCTGGCCATGCACTTCGCTGTTGTTCACCGTCACATCGTTGATCTGGCCCTGTTCCGCATCCTGCAGGAACTGCGAAAAAGCAATCTCCTGCTCATGCCCTGAGCCGCTGTTCTTCTGGAACACCTGCCACAGCAGGATCAGGCACGCAAAGATGAACACCCAGAAGATGATCGTTTTGACTGTCGAATTCACCAAGAACCCTCGATTCTCTACGGGACCTACCCGCCTGCGACCCAGACAACGCCGGTAGCGGCGGACATGCAAGTCTCAGGACATTAGACGTTGGGAAGGGAGCGAGGTCGCAGCAAGTTATCGAAGCCCAATCCACTCAACCGTCCAGGCCGCTGCATGCATCGCAGCCGCAATCCCGGACTCCATCCGCACTTCATTGTAGCCTGATCGGCACTTGGCGAAGGAAGTTGAACTTCGCCCGGCAGGATCGACTGTCCCAACCTGGGTCTTCGTCTTTCCGGCACTCCCTCGGCCCTCTTTGGCCGCAGCTTGTTCGACTTCCCGGCTCGGTGTATCACAAAAGGTGTGAGCCGCCAGCCGCCTCCCCCGCCGCCCGACCCACCGCGCCCCAACCCGCGCAAATCGGCCGCCCGGCCCGTTCCACCCCCGCTCTGGCTCCAGCCCCTCGCCCCAGGCATGCGTCTGGCCGTAGCTGTCTCGGGCGGCGCAGATTCGGTCGCCCTGCTCCGCGCCCTCCACCTCCAGCCCAGCCATGGCCTCACTCTCACCGTCCTTCACATGCATCATGGCATCCGGGGCGCGGACGCCGACGCCGACCAGGCCTTCGTCTCCGAGCTGGCCGCCCGTCTCGGCCTCCGCTTCTTCGCCCGCCATGTGGATGGCCCCCTGCTCGCCCACCAGGCCGGCAAGGGCCTCGAAGAGACAGCGCGGCGCCTCCGCTATGCCTGGTTCGGCGAGTTACTCCACTCCGGCGAGGTCGACGCCGTCGCCACCGCCCACACCCGCAACGACCAGGCCGAGACCGTCCTCCACAAGCTCCTGCGCGGCGCCTGGACCGAGGGCCTCGGGGGTACCCACCCCGTACTCGCCCTCGACCCGGCCGCACCAGGCAGCTCCTCCAGCCGCGCCGCACCGCCCTCGCCCCAGCCGCCCGGCTTCATCCTCCGGCCCTTGCTTCAGGCCACCCGCGAGGAGATCGTCGCCTGGCTCCAGGCCATCGGCCAGCCCTGGCAGCAGGACGCGACCAACCTCGACCTCCGCCACACTCGCAACCGCATCCGCCACGAGCTGCTCCCGCAGCTCGCCACCTACAATCCTCAGATCATCCGGCAACTGGCCAACCTCTCGGCCATCGCGCGCGACGAGGAAGCCTACTGGCAGCTTGAGGTCCACCGCCGCCTGCCAGAGCTGTTGCTGCCCGGCCGCGCCGTTCGAGGTGGCGGCCGCGCCAGCTCCACCCTGCCCGGTGAGCGGTCACTCGCCATCGAGGCAGAGCGCCTGCGCGCCCTGCAGCCCGCCCTCCGCAGACGCCTGCTCAGGGCCGTTGCCGCGGAACTGGGAGTAGCGCTCGACTTCGACCAGACCGAGCGATTGGTCCTCCTGGCCGAAGCCCGCGCCGCCATCGGCCCCCGCCGCGAAGAGCTGACCGGCCAGCTCCACGCCGAGCGCACCGCCCGCGAACTGCGCCTGCTCTACTCCGCCGCCGCGCCGCCCGCCCCGCCCGCTGCAGTGCTTATCCCCGTGCCCGGCAGCGGTCAGGGCTTCGGCTGGCACGTCCAATGCTCCCTGCCTGCCGGGGAACAGACACCCGCAGAGCCCGCGCGCCTCCGCGCCGTACGCCTGGGAGACAAGGTGCAGCTGC
>DASWUY010000298.1:0-3229 GCA_036401435.1 Acidobacteriaceae bacterium
CACCAGGAGCATCGAGGCGACCCGTTCCGTAACGACCAAGCGGCAGCTTAATGCGCCCAGCGAATGCTTCTTTACCTTCCTACCCGGAGCGCAGGGGCTGCCATTGCCTTCGCGTTACGCACGCCTGATCGTTTCAGACAGCGGCGGACTGGTGTTGTTCACCGGATACATCGCAACACCCCCAGCGATGGAATTGGTCGGCGGCGGGGTAAGCGGCCCTCTCTACGAAGTGCTGGTGACGGCGATCAGCGACGAGGTCCTGTTAAACAGCCTGCTCTCGGTCAAGAAGGGGACCGCGCTCAACCAGCCGGTCGTCCAGGCTCTGCAGACGGTCACCAGCCTGGCTGGTGCGCCGGCACTCACGATCAGTGCGCAATCCACGCCGGCCGTGATCGGGCGGTACACGTCCAGGGCGGCCAGCAGTTGGTCAGAGGCGGCAGGCAGTCTGGCATCCTCGTCACGGGGGGCTTACCGGATGATCGCCGGCGTCACAAGCCTTACGCCCGTCGGTGCAGTCACTCACGCGCTCAGCGAGACGAATGGCTCTTTGCAGCTAAGTGCCCTCAAGCTCAGCACAGTAAAGTTACTTGCGAACGACATCACAATCTGCGGGAAGACAGAGCCTGCGGCGTATGTGACAGAAACCTTCCAGGGTGATGGTGTGACCGCTGCGTTCACACTTACAAATCTGCCCTTTGAACCAGTGACATCCGAGAGAATGGGATTGGTGGATCTCTTCCAGGGGGCAACGCTGAACGGGCAGGTGTGGAACTCGATCGACTCGGGTTCGCGGCTCTCAATCACCGCCAACGGGGTGACCTGCTCCGAGGGTACGGGCCGTGATGGAGAAACCGTCCTTAGCGCCATCGACCAAATCGAGCTTGGGGGCTCCATCCTGCTCGAAGCGGGAGGCGTGCAGGTTGGCGCCGGCAGCCAGGGACTGCTGCTGGGACTCTATACCGGGTCCGTTTCGCTCGCGAACTGCTTCGCCTCGTTCCAGGTAAGTCAGGCGAGTGGCTCAACGCAAATAGGCGCGCTGATTAACGGGGCCCTGGCAGGCAACTTGTTCTTGCCCGTAGCGCAGCATGTCTACACCCTGCGGATGCGGGTGTACTCACCCGAGATGGAACGGGTGCAGCCCTCCTACTACTATCTGGATGAGACCGGGCCGGGGAGTTACGGGGGCACTGTCATCGTGGCGCCGGGCCGGCTTGTGATGGAAGTGCAGGATGTTACAAGCGGCATCCCGGGTGGGGTAACTGTCCTGTACGATGGGACCATCAGCAGTCTTCCCGCCGCCTGTACCATGGGCCTGCTCGACAGCGGAAACATGGTGTGCAGCATCAAGAGCTTTGACTGCAAACAAGGTGGCCCTACCTGGGTCAACTCGGTTGTGCCGGGGGGCACGCCTGCCAGTCAGTACCTGGGCACTGTGGCGCAGGGTGGTAGTTGCAAGTTAGACAGCATGGGCAAGTTGACCTTTTATCCGGCGAACATACCTGTTGCCAACGCAGTCATCTCTGTCAAGTACCGGACCCGGCATCGCGCCGTCGCTCGCCGCAGCGTAGCCCGGTCTGGCCCCCAGGCTGGTCAGTCTTCCGCCGCCCCCCCTACAGAGATGTGGATGGGAACGGTGAGGGAACCGGCCGCATGGAGCAGCGCCGACTGCGACAACGCGGCGGCCGCGCTGCTCAAGAGCGCCGCGGTTGCATCCGCCGGATGGGCGGGTACCTATACAGCCTGGAACTTTGACGCAGCGGGCGATGTATGGCCGGGCGACGTGCTGGCACTGCAGAGCGTCTCCACAGGGCTTGACGTAGCCGTCGTTGTCAGAGAGGTACAAATCGAGCTGGGATGCGCGACGCCGCAGTTAGTCAAGTACATCATCCGGTTCGCCAACGACTGGGCAGAGGACCTGGCAATCAAACTGTCCAACACTGTTCCGGAAGATGCGTGGCTGCCGGCAACGCCTTCTGCAGGCGGAGCCCCGCTCGACAACCTGACCTCAATGGTCGTTACTTCCATAACCGGCTCGCAGATCATAATCGACGCCGGCGTTGTGCCTCCTCCGGGAGGCGGCCTCGAGGTGAAACGAAAGGACTGGACCTTTGGGCCGGGGACCGATTCGGATCTGGTTCTGCGCACCCCCGTGCGTTCGTTCATCATCCCGCGCGAGGCGGCTCTCGAGCAATACTATGTGCGTATGTACGACGGATCCAACCCGCCTAACTATTCGCAACTCTCTTCGGCGGTGTACGTGGAGATACCCCTGGGTGGGAGCTAGTCCTCTGCCGATTTGCCAGTCCGACCGGCTCCGAATAGCACGATTTATAATCGGGATATGGCAGAGGCAGCACGCGTTGGCGTAGTCATGGGCAGCAAGAGCGACTACGAGGTCATGCATGTGTGCCTGGAGCTTCTCGAGGCGTTTGTCATACCCTTTGAGGCACGCATCGTCTCTGCCCACCGCACGCCGGATCTGCTCTTCGAGTACGCGGAACATGCTGCAGGGCGCGGGTTGCACATCCTCATCGCGGCAGCCGGTGGAGCCGCCCACCTCCCGGGCATGCTCGCGGCAAAGACGCTGCTGCCTGTACTCGGCGTCCCCATTCCAGCCACCTCGCTCAATGGCCTGGACTCCCTGCTCTCCATCGTGCAGATGCCGAGAGGGGTTCCGGTCGCAACGCTCGCCATCGGTAAGCCTGGTGCGGCGAACGCGGCCATCCTTGCCGCACAGATCCTGGCCACCAACGACAGCGCGCTTTGGGAAAGACTCGCACATTGGCGCCGGGAACGCCGGGACGAAGTGCTGGCGCAGGAGCTTCCCCGATGACGGCCATCCTGCCCGGCGCTACTCTGGGCATCTTGGGCGGTGGCCAGCTGGGCAGGATGATGGCCATGGCCGCAAGGTCGCTGGGCTATCGCGTCCAGGTGATGGACCCTGATCCCTCCTGCCCTGCCCGCTTCGTCGTCGATGCGTGTTATCAGGGAGGCTGGGACGATGTTCGGGCTGCGGCAAATCTTGCTCGTGGGTCCGACGTGGTCACGCTCGAAATCGAACAGATCTCCATCGCCAGTCTTGAAGCGGCCGCCCGGTACGCGCCCGTTCGACCCGGCATAGCCGCGATGACGATGATCCAGGATCGCATCCTGCAGAAGGCCTGGCTTACGGACCACGGCTTTCCAGTTGGAGCTTACCAGCCCGCGCACAGCCTCCACGACCTCGAGC
>DASWUY010000299.1:0-2282 GCA_036401435.1 Acidobacteriaceae bacterium
TCTACTTTGAGGGATCGACACCGGGGTCGACTGAGGGATGGACTGGGGGCTTTGTGGCGGGGCGGCCGGTCGGGGCGATCGTGATCGCGGGGTCGACGGCGTCGAATGGGTCGTCGCAGATCACCGGGGCGGGCGCGAACGTGGGGTCAAACAACAGGGCCGCACGCAACCTGTACACGGCGGATGACCACGTGTACTGGAGCCGGGGGCGCCAGCAGCTGGAGCTGGGTGGTTGGGTGCAGTGGGTGCAGTCCAACGACAACCTGGCGCAGGACCAGCTGGGACAGGCTTCGTTTGCGACGCTGGCGACGTTTCTGCAGGGGACGGTAAAAACCTTTACGGTGGTGCCGGCGCCGACGCCGCTGAACTGGCGAAGCCGGCTGGGCGCCGGGTATGCGGAAGACACGGTGAAGGTGACGCCCGCGCTGGAGCTGCGCGCCGGGGTGCGGATGGAGACGACGAGCGGCTGGGACGAGGCGCATGGGCGCGCCGGAGTGTACGGGTTTACCGGGGATGTGATCGATACCACGCCCGTAGTGGGGAGCGCGGCGCTGCGGCGGAACCGGGCGCGCTGGCTGCCCGAGCCGCGGGTGGGGGTGGCGTGGAGCGCGAGCGCGAGGACGGCGGTGCGGGCGAGCTTTGGGCTGCACCACTCGCTGCTGGACACGCTGGACTACAGGCTGGACCAGGCGGCGCCGTTTAACACGACCTACACCTACACCGGGGTGCCGGTGGCGGCGCCGATGAGCGGCAAGGCGGGGTTGATCTCGCCCTCGACGGTGCAGCCGGACCTGGCCACGCCGACGGTGCTGGCCTGGACGGTGCGGGTGGAGCAGCAGGTGGGGCCGGCGACCTCGTTGACGGTGGGCTACACGGGCTCACATGGGTATCACCAGATCCTGTCGGGCGATCTGAACGAGCCCGCCTACTTGGTGTGCGGGGCAGGCGCGTGCGGCGACGGGGTGGCGGCGGGAACGATCTTCTATCCGACGACGGTGAAGGCGAACCCGGCGGTGAGCAATACGACCTCGTGGTTCTCAAGCGGCTCGAGCGCCTATGACGCGCTGGAGGTGGAGGTGCGGCGGAACCTGCGGCAGGGGCTGCAGGTGCGCGGCAACTATACGTATGCGAAGAACCTGGACGATGGGTCGGCATGGAACACGAGTGTGTCAGCGAATACGCCGGCGTTTGTGTCGGTGCCGGGGCTGCCGGGGCTGGACTGGGGACGGGCGGCGACCGATGTGCGCCACCTGGCAGCGATCAGTGGCAGTTACGATCTGCCCTTCCGGCAGGCGGGGGCGGGCACTGCCTCGCTGGCGGACCGGGTGCTGGCGGGATATACGGTGGCTTCGATCGTGAGCCTGCAGACGGGTTTTCCGTTCTCGCCGCAGCTGGGGTATAACCCGACCGGGTCAGGCGACACACGCAACCCGGTGCGCCCGGACAGGAATGCGGCATTTCGCGGCAGGGTGTACGGGTCGGGGTCAACGGCCGAGCGGGCGGCGCAGTTCTTCAACCCGGACGCGTTTGCAGCGCCGGCGGCGGGCGCGGTGGGCAACCTGGGCAGGGACACGCTGACGGGCCCGGGGTATGCGGACTGGGACCTCTCGCTGGCGAAGACGACGCGGGTGTCAGAGGCGGTACGGGCAGAGGTGCGCGGGGAGTTCTTCAATGTGCTGAACCACACCAACCTGGGGACGCCGAACGCTGTGGTCTTTGCCACGGGGCCGACGCAGGGGACGGCAGCGAGTCGCGAGGCGGCGGCGGTGACGAGCCCGACGGCAGGTGTGATTACGAGTGCGGCTACGTCACGGCAGGTGCAGGTGAGCTTGAAGCTGCTGTTCTAGACAGGAGCGGGGGGTGCGGGATGGGAAGTGTGGCATGGAGTGCGCGGGCTGCTGAGACGGGCGCGGGGCTGAGTCACTTGCAGCGGCTGGAGGCGGAGAGTCTTTATATTCTGCGCGAGGTGGCGGCCGAGTTTGAGAAGCCGGTGATGCTGTATTCGATCGGCAAGGACTCGTCAGTGATGCTGCGGCTGGCGCAGAAGGCGTTTTACCCGGGGCCGATTCCCTTCCCGCTGCTGCACGTGGATACGGGCTTCAAGTTCCGGGAGATGATCGAGTTTCGCGACTGGATGGCGAAGGAAGTGGGGGCGGAGCTGCTGGTGTGGCGCAACGAGGGGGCCATTGCGGCGGGGACGAATCCGGTGGCGCTGGACACGCGGCGGTGTTGCGGGCTGTTGAAGACGCAGGCCCTGCTGGGCGGGCTGAAGCATTACGGGT
>DASWUY010000300.1:0-4036 GCA_036401435.1 Acidobacteriaceae bacterium
GGAGGTGACCGGCAACCAGGTGATCCGCGATCAGCAGGTGACGAACGCACGTCTGCGCAGAAGTGTCGAGCGCGCGGTCGAAGGCAAGCTGATCCTTGCAAGCACCCTCAACGGTCTCAACCTCTCTGGAAACATCATCAGCGAGAAGAACCTGACCAACGAGCCGTGGGAGTTTGGCTATGCCCTGGCGGCCAGCCGGCCGCTTGCCTCGGCGGCGAGTGCGAGCGAGTGTCGCCTTTGCCGTCAGTACTTCGCCGTAGGAGGCGAGCTGTTTGGCGGCCTGGGCACACGCTACAGCTTCGGGCTCAGGAGCACGTCGCAGTATGCCGGGCCCACGCTCGCCTACAGCGCCGGCGGCAACTGGGCAGTCACTGTCGGACCCGAGTTCGGCCTGAACGAGAACAGCGCCCGGGTGTTGTGGCGCAGCAAGGTGTCCTATGAGTTTTCGCAGGTCCGCGACCTCTTCCGGAGCCGCGAATGAAGCGCCTCGGAATCGCCTGCGCAGGCGCGATGATGGGCTGCCTGCTGATGGGAGCGGCAGATGACGGCAGCTGGCAGCGGCGGGTTCCCGCCCATGATCGAGAGCGGGCTAACCCGCTGCCCGACCAGGCTGCCGCAGCTCAGGCAGGCGCCCACCTCTACGCCCACCAGTGCGCGCCCTGTCACGGAGCCGGAGCGCTGGGTAAGCCAGGGCGGCCGCCGCTGCTCAGCGACCGCGTGGAGCAGGCAAGCGATGGAGAACTTGCCTGGATCCTTCGCAATGGCAGCCCGTGGAACGGCATGCCCTCGTGGCAGCAGCTGCCCGACGCGCAGCGATGGCAGCTGGTGGCGTACCTGCGGCTGATCAACACGCCAGGGCTCGCCACGTTCGACATCAGGTCCGGCACAAGGGAGAAACAGCGTTGACACGTGCAACACGTCCGGGAGTCTGGATCGAGGTAACCTGCGGCTGCTTGCTCCTGGCGGCACTGGCCTGGCTGGCTGGCTGCGGCGCAAGTGGCGCGGCACCCAGCCTGGGAGGAGAGGCGACCAAGGTCACGCCCGCCGCCGATCCCATCGGCGAACGGCTGTTTCTCGACACACGCTTCTCGCAGTTCTTCGCCGCGCATATGACCGGGGTCAACGCTCCTCTGCCTGCGGGGGATCCTGTCGTCGACACGGTGCCTACGCCGTCCGGTCCCCTGCCCGGGCCCTTCGCCGGCCAGGCGGTCAACTGCCGCTCCTGCCACTTCGTGACCGAGTTCCAGGGCGTCGCCGGGGGCGGCAACCGGACCTATGCCGACTTCACCGAGCGCAGCCGTCTCCCGCTCGCAATGAACGGTTTTACCAACACGCCGCGCAACGCCATGCAGATGGTAGGCACCTTTCAGCCCCACGCAGGCCCGCAGTTCCTCCATTTTGACGGCGAGTTCGCCACCGGCGAAGACCTGGTCATCGCAACCCTGACCGGACGCAACTTCGGCTGGACCACTGCCCAGTACGACCAGGCCATCGCCCACATCGCCATGGTCATCCGCGCAGACGACGGCTCCGATGCGCTGGCGGCAGCCCGCACCAACTCTCTTTCCTACGCCATCCTCTTCAAGGGCGTGGACGCGCGCATTCCCTCCTCCATCCTGCTGCCGGCTTCGCAGCGCCTGGACGTTGCCACCGCCACAGATCAGCAGGTGGTAGCCGCCGTCGCAATGTGCGTAGCGCAATACTTCAAGGATCTGAAGTTCAGGCAGGATCAGTACGAGCGCTATGTAGCCTCACCCTACGATCTGTTCCTCAACGCGAACCACCTCTCCCTGCAGCCGCTCGCCGGAGAGAGCAACCTCGCCTACAGCCGCCGCTTGTACCAGGAGGTGCTGGCGCTCGGCAATCCGGTCTACATCACGCCTGCGGACAGCAGCTACAAGTACCACGCCTTCGACTTCAGGTTTGGGCCGACCGAACTGCAGGGGCTGAAGATCTTCCTCAAGGCGGCAGACGCGGGGGGCGGAGCAGCCCAGCATGCGGGCAACTGCGCGGCCTGCCACACAGCCCCTGACTTTACCGACTTCGGCTTCCACAATACCGGCGTGTCGCAGGATGAGTACGACGCCGTGCATGGCAGTGGCGCCTTCCTCGCGATGCACATCCCGGGACTTGCCGAGCGGAACGCGGCCTATGACCGATACCTTCCTGCCAATCGCCTGCACCCCGGCGCCTCGGAGGCGCTGCGGCGGCAGGCCTCCGCCGGCAATGCGGCTTACGCCGACCTTGGCCTGTGGAACATCTACGCCAACCCCGACTACCCGAAGCCGCAGGCGAACCTGATCGCGGTGGTGTGTGGTCCCGGCAGGGACTGCTCGGTTGACCAGGGCCTCGGCGCGACGATCGGGCAATTCAAAACGCCCACGCTGCGCGACCTGGCCGACTCGGCTCCCTACTTTCACAACGGCAGCCGCGCCGCGCTGGGCGACGTGGTCGGGTTCTACCTGCGCAGCTCGGCCCTGGCCCGGGCAGGTCAGTTGCGCAATGCGCCGGCGGAGTTCGCCCAGATGTCTTTGGACACGGGCGATGCAGCCGCGCTCGTCGCCTTCCTTACCGCACTTACTGAAGACTACGACGACAGCTAGATCGAGCACGCGCCGTACCATGGGCATCCTGCGATACTACGTCCTGGAGTCCCTTGATCATGGAAGCGCAGCAGGTTTGCCCAAAGTGCGACGGCATGGGTATGCGGGTGGTCCAACGGCCCAGCGGCGGCAGCGCAGCCGAGGCCTGCGAATGCCAGCATGAGCGCCGCATCTTCCAGTTGCACCGCCGCGCGCACATTCCGGCCCGGTACCAGCGATGCACTCTCGACAGCTACCAGTACCAAATCTCGGACGCGAATAACTCGCTATGGCGGGCTTTCAACCAGGCACGCGGTTTTGTGAACGGTTACCCAACCACCACGCACGGCCACGGCCTCCTCTTCACCGGCAGTATCGGCACCGGCAAGACGCACCTGGCGGTTGGCATCTTGCAGGCGCTGGTGCTCGAAAAGGGGGTGCCTGCTCTCTTCTGCGATTACCGCGAGCTGCTCAAGGCCATCGGCAACTCCTACAACCCGCAGGTCGCGACCACAGAGCTCGAAGTCCTCGCGCCCGTTTTTGAGGCCGAGGTCCTGGTCCTCGACGAGCTCGGCGCCGCCAAACCAACCGAGTGGGTCTGGGACGCGGTCGCCCATATTCTGAACACGCGCTACAACGACCATCGCACCACGATCATCACCACCAACTACCCGAACTCCGCACCAGGCAGCGTGACCGGCGCCCGCGGAGTGCGCGAAGAGACGCTGGGCGATCGCATCGGGGAGCGCATGCGCTCGCGACTGGCAGAGATGTGTGTGACGGTCGAGATGGTGGGCGCCGATTACCGGCAGGGTGCGAAAAAGGCGCGCTTCGGCTAGGAGCCGTGCGGCTACAGGCCAGCCGTCAGCAGCAGCAGGATGGCCACCGCGAGGATCGCTCCCTTGTAGATCAGGTCCCCGGGAAGCTTGATGGCTCCGAGCGTGCTGTGGAGAGCGTGCGTGTCGGGGTGCAGCGTCATGAACCAGCCTCGAAGTGTTTCATCTGAAAAGGGGCGAGGTGCAAAGCCGCCCGAGAATGCCTGTGCCGCCAGCCATGCGCTAGCCTGGGTGCTTGAACACAGTTTGCACCGGATCGATGCGAGCTCCTTCTGAAAAGCTGGTAAAAACGTCACCTGTGGTGACGAAAGGCTAAACACGCCGCCTGTTCAACCTCCGGGTGCACCTCGCGCGCCGACAGCACACCGCCCGCCCTCGCGTTTAAGATGGCGCTATGGCGGACGCTCGATCGGCTCTCTCCCCTGCTCCCGATGACAATGGTACGTCCGGAGAACGACGCTCCCTGCTTCCCTGGATCGTGGCCGCCGCCGCTGTGCTGCTGGTGCTCGGCCTGCTAGTCGCTCTTGGGCGGCATAAGACTCCCGCGAATCCCGGAGGCGCCGCGCTTGCTCCTGCTGACGGCTATGCCGCCCAGCTGCCGTTGAGCCACATCCAGAT
>DASWUY010000301.1:0-1812 GCA_036401435.1 Acidobacteriaceae bacterium
GTGCTTGCACAAAGGCGGGACGGATCTTGGCCGGCCTGTGTTCAGTCTAGATCTGCCGGGGGTGAACGTTGCAGGCGAGGCCGGGTTGCTTCGACGAGGCGGAGGCGGGTGTGGGACGGGGAGGGTGGGGTGGCATCCTAAGAGGGAGAGAGCGCGATGCCAGACAAGAATAGTAAGACTACCGACCCCGCCCAGAAGCCCCCCGTTTACCTGCTGGACACGATGGCGTTCATTTTTCGTGCGTACCACGCGATGCAGCGGTCGCGGCCGATGTCTACGCGGACCGGGATACCGACGGCGGCGACGTATGTGTTTGTGAACATGCTGAACAAGCTACGCGAGGACTTCAACCCTGTGTACCTGGCGGCGGTGTATGACGTGGGCCGGCCGGTGCACCGGAATGAGCTTGCGGGGCAGATGAAGGATGTGCAGAAGTTCAACATCAAGACGCAGCAGTTCGAGACCATCGAGTATGGCGGCTATAAGGCGAACCGGACCGAAACACCTCCCGATCTGATCCAGCAGCAGCCGTATATCCGGCGGGCACTGGAGGCGTTTCGGATTCCGATCGTGTTTTATGAGGGCTTTGAGGCGGACGACGTCATCGGCACGTTAAGTTGCCAGTTGAGCGCGCTGGGGCACCACGTGTACGTGGTTTCGAGCGACAAGGACATGATGCAGCTGGTAAATGACAGCGTGTCCATTCTGAACCCGACCAAGGACAACCTGATTCTGGACCCGGCAAAGGTGGAGGAGAACCTGGGCGTGCCGCCCGAGAAGGTGATTGACGTGATGGCGCTGCGCGGCGACGCGATCGACAACATTCCGGGTGCGCCGGGAATTGGGGACAAGGGGTCGGTGGAGCTGATTCAGCAGTTTGGGACGGTGGAGGCGGCGATCGTTGCGGCGACCGCAACGCCGGAGGCGATCAAGCGGAAGACGTATCGCGAATCGCTGGCGGGGAACAAGGACAATATCTTGTTGTCGAAGGAACTGGTGACGATCCATACCTCTGTGCCAATCGAGGCGGATCTGGAGTTGATGAAGACACCTCCGCCGGACACGGAGGCGTTGCGACGGCTGTACACGGAGTTGGAATTTACGACTCTGCTGAAGAATCTGGCTCCGGATGTGGAGGAAGTTGTACCGGAGTATGTGCCGCGTGCCACGGAGGCGGATCTTGCGGCGTTGCTGCGCGAGGCGCGTGAGGCGGGTCACCTGGCGATTGCGCTGAAGGAGACCTCGCAGGCGGTGAGTGAGGAGGTGGCGGCCGAGGCGGGGGACGCGGGAGCGGACGCCGAGGTAGAGGGGGTGGTGGAGGCTGAGCCGGAGCCTGCGCAAACGATGTCGTTGTTTGGCGGAGGCATGGGCTTCGATGAACCCGGGTCCGCAACTCCGGACGCGGGGCACACGGATTCGGAGCAGGCGGGGGCGGCTTGCCGGATTGGGCTGGCGGTAAGGCCGGGGCTGGGGATTGACGTGGGGCTGGAGACGGCCGGGTTGCGCGAGGCGCTCGAGGATGCGTCGCTGCCGAAGGTGGTGCATGACCTGAAGGCGGTGCTGCGGGCCCTGGAACCGCAGGGTGTGACGCTGGCCGGCGAGATCACAGACGTGATGCTGGAGAGCTACCTGGTGAATCCCACGCATGGGTCGCACACGCTGGTGGACATTGCGGCGCGCACGACGAGCCGGGCGCTGGTGCATCAGCCGACGAAGGAAAATCCCGCGGATTCGAAACGGTTGGCGGAGGCTGCGGCCGCGGTGGCGCGGTTAGCGGTGGCGTTGCGGAAGCAGATGGCGGAGGCTTCGACC
>DASWUY010000302.1:0-2478 GCA_036401435.1 Acidobacteriaceae bacterium
GTGAGCTTGCCTGCCATGTCCTTCGTGGTGAACTGCTCTTGGCGGACTTCTTCCAGTCGGCGTTCCGCCAGTCCTGCAGCTTTACGACTCGTCTGACTCCTGGTCTGGGCGTCCTTTGCCTGAGCCTCCAAATCACAGAACGCCTGACTCTGTGAGCCCACGAGATGACCGAGGACGGTCTCCTTCCGCTCGACGGTGACTTCCTCATGACGGCGAGCCCGACGATTGTGCTCGGCTATGGCCCCCGCCAGCACCGAAACCGGCAGGGCCTCAGTCAGCACCGACCAGCCCGGCACCTCTGGTGTCGCACTCGGGTCGTCAACCTTGGCATTCAGGGCACGCTTCATCGCCTCAAGGGCTGTGACACGTTCCTTCATCTCGCCCTCGGCTCGCGCAACAGACTCGTCGTAAACCGGCTGGAGATCGCCGGCAAGAAGGGCTGCGTCCGGCAATGAGCCGTGCCAGGCAACGAGCGTCTCCTTCTCGCGATTGACTGCGGCGAGAAAATCCTTGGCCCGGCACCGGATCCGCAGCCAGCTCTCGTCGAAGTGCAGCGCGAGCTGATGACGACGCGCATCTCCGATGGGCCCCGCGCAGAACAGGCAGTGGTTCAGCTCCTTGTGCAAGCCGAGCCCTTGCTCGACCCAGGACTGTGCGGCCGCGCTGCCATCTAAGGTCTCAAGGGCAACTCGCGCTGGAGTCTCGGCAAGAAGCTCAGGGAGCCCGGCCAACTGTTCCGCCATACCTGCCGACGGTGCAGAAACCTCAGCGATGGCTGCGGGGGCTCCCTCGCCCAGGCGCTTCAGCGCTTCCGCATGAGCATTGGCATCAGGGAAGTCGCCCTTGCACTTGCGCAGCTCTTCCTTGACCTTCGGGATGGAGTAGCGGTTTTTCGTGAAGCGGGTGTAGTCGAACTCCTTAAGCTCTGAGACGATCCGGTCCTGGATTTCGCGAGCCCACTTGTCGACATTCTGGTCCGCCGCCTTAAGCTGCTTCTCGGCTTCGCTCGCTTCACCCCGCAGGCGCTCGATCTCCTCTTCCAGCCGCTCCTCTTCCTCCTTTGCATAAATTGCCGCCTCGCCGAGAGTCACAATCGCCGATGCGCTGTCGCCGTCGAGGAAGTCGGAAAGGTTCGCTTCAACCCACTTGCGGGTGAACACCGCCATGCAAGGCGACAGCCCAGATCCTCCAGGGCGCACCGTAGTGCGCTGCCCGTCTTGATCCTCCCAGACGACTTCGGACGCGCTGCCACCCTCCGCGAGCGACATCAAGAGTTCCGCGAGGGTGGACTTACCGCTCCCATTGTGGCCATAAACGACAGTGCGGCACCCCAGAGGCAAATCGTCTGGCCAGAAACCCTTGCCCAAGGAGCGCCACGGCTGCTTAAGATCGAGTCTGCGAAGCACGTATTGACTCTAAGTGATGCATCCGACACTACAGGTGTGATTGCTTCAACCGTCCGGCGCTGTATTGCCCAGCAGTCCCTTCGAGCACCATATCGGCCGCCGCTCTGCTCACCAGGCAAGCGTCACGGCCTCCTGGGCCACCGCCCTTCTCATAAAGGCACCGCCCTCTTGCCTCTCGTCCCGGAAATCAACCGGGCCGGGCGGTCGGACAGGGTACCGGGACACGCCCCCAGCGCGGCCCGTCCGTGGCCGTCCGTGGAAAGCCGACGGTGTACTCGATCGTCCAGGCGGCCCCGGCGCCGTCCGCTATATGTCCGTGGACACCGCCACACGCCGGTCCGCAGACCCCGCTCGAGCCCGGCATGGCTCGAGGTTCGGTAGGATCTCAGCCAGCCAGATGCGGGAAGTCTCACAATGCGCGTCTGCCCGTTACCCGCGATGGGGCTGTGCGGGCATTTTGGTTGAGACATCTGCTGCACGGTGGCGAGATCGGTGGCTGCCTGGTACCGGGTCCATCGTCAGGAAGACTTCGGCCAGGCAGCTGGGAGGAGGGGAAGCAGGTGAGGGCGTCATGAGCACCCAGGCCATCATCGAGACTTTCCCCAGGTGGGCAAGCCAGGTCAATGGTGTGTCCTGCCAGGCCCTGGGCCATCCCAATGGCCACCAGACCAAGGCCAACGCAGAGACCTGCCAGGCCAGAAGGGTGAGGGCACTCACCAAGGCCGGTGATGGTGACACCCGGGACCCCGCTGCTGAGATCATCAGCTTCCCCAGGTTTTATGTCCAGACCTCAGCTGGCCAGCCTTGCCAGCACTACATCCCTGGTGACACCCACAAGGTCGGCCACAAGGACCAGGCCAAAGCGGAGAAGTGCATGGGTATCATGGCCACCTCCACGGCCTCCAGCCACCCCGAGGGCATGCCGGCTAACCCGCCGGCGGCCGGCGGCCCGGGCCGTGAGAGTGACCCGCTGGTCAAACTGGCCGTCGAGCGCTACGCGGAAGATCTCGCCATAGAGTGGCTGGAGGATCAGGGCTGGGTGTGCCAGCGCATCGGGGCGCCCCTCGATCTG
>DASWUY010000303.1:0-8556 GCA_036401435.1 Acidobacteriaceae bacterium
GACAGTGGAGTAGGAGAGAGAAAGCATGCGGCCGGGCTGGTTCCATCGTTTGAGTGTCTCGGCGAAGAGGCGCTTGTGCTCGGCGCGCTCCTCCGCAGGCAGGCGGCGCCACTCGGGCAGAACCTTGTACAGGGTGAAGCCGATCACCTGGCGCTTGACCTGCTTCCAGTCGGTCGTGGCCGACCTGGCTCCCGCTGCCGATTCGACTTCCTGGGGTGCTGCTACGGCTTCGGCCATCTGCTCATCTCCTGCGATCTCTTTCGAGTTTATCGCAGAGCGGCGGCAGCTGGTTCGACGGGGACTTGCGAGGAAAGCGTAGGAGTGGACGCCTTGCGCCAGAAGGCGCCGTATCCGTCGATATCGTGCAGGGGCTCCTCGATCCCGCGCTGCTGGCGGAATTCAAGAATAGCCTTCTGGCAGCCGGCGACCGCGCCAAAGTCGTCGACGATGATAAAGCCGCCTGGGGAGACCTTGTCGTAGAGGGCGCCGAGCGCGTCCAAGGTGGACTCGTACATGTCGCCATCCAGACGCAGGAGCGCCAGCTGTCTGATGGGCGCGGCCGGCAGCGTGTCCGAGAACCAGCCCTCCAGCAGGCAGACCTGCTCGTCGAGCAGCCCGTACTTATCAAAGTTGGCGCGTACCTGCTCCCCCGAAACGAAGAGCTCGGCAAAGGTGTGGTGCTGATCACCGGCGTCCGGGGCAAGGTCCGGATGGGGTGCGGGCAGGCCGCAGAAGGAGTCCGCTACCCAGACCCGTCGCTCGCGATCGTCATATGCCTTGAGCACCGCGCGCATCAGGATGCAGGCTCCGCCGCGCCAGACGCCGGTCTCGATGAAGTCGCCCGGGATGTTGTTCTCGAGGACGAACTCGGCGATCTCGCGAAGGTTGGTCATGCGCTGGTTGCCGATCATGCTGTGGGCCTGCGCAGGCCAGTCGCGGCCGCGCTCCCTCAGATCGACATTGAAGGTGTGCGGCGACCAGCGATCGCTGTTCGGGTCTTCGTAGATGGTATTGATGACCGAGCGCTGCACCATGTCCAGGTAGAGCTTGCGCAGGTCAGAGCGAGTCTGGGGCGGGGCTTCGGCAGCGGGGCGTGCGGTGGTCTCTGCCCGGCCGACTACGGGCGCGATCACACGGGCCTGGCTGCGAGCGGAGAAGTGCCGAAAGCCGCGCGCCTCGAGCGCCCGGCGCGCGTTCTCGTTCGCGAGCAGGGCCTTGCATCCCTCGACCAGCTGCTCATACGGGTAGGCGGCAACGGCGTTGGCCAGGTCGCCCATGTCCGGCGCGATCTCTGAGACCACGGCCTTGGCATTGGCCAGCAGGTAGGAGACGCGCACGATCTCGAAGACCTCGGTCTCGTAGGCGTGCAGGTTCAGAACCACCTTGGCGCGGGCGATCAGCGCATCGCGTTCCCGGCCGTAGGCGCCAAAGGCGGTATGAAGCTTTAGCCCGGCGGCCATCAGATCGCGGAGGATGCGGGTTCTGCGCTCGTTGAGCGACCCGTAGAAGAGCACGTCGATGTCCTGCACGTGCGCAGAGGAGATGCGCCGCAGCTCCGGTGCAAAGCCGACCTCAACCAGTACCGGGGCCCGCAGGCATGGAACCTGCTGCCAGCGAGCCAGGTTGAGCGGGCTGTAGTCCCAGATCGTCACCCGCGAGGCCAGCTCCGTGTACCAACCGGGCAGGGCCATCCCTCCCAACTGCTCAAGGTTGTACACGATGGTTGAGGGGAAGAGGGTCTGGGCTTCGGCCTCGGTGAGCAGGTGCGCGCCCAGCAGGATGTTGGTGGCCGTGGCGTCGATGGTGTTTTCGTCTACCGCAGCCTGATGGCCAAGCGACCGCAGGGCCGACTGCAGCCCCTCGGCCACCTCGCGGAAGCAGTCGCTGTGCTGGTAGCCATCCGGGCGAATGATCGCGATGTGATACCTGGCCATGGATGCTTGCCCCTGGGTTCCAGTCTGTTGCTCAGTCTGGTCTCAGGCCCAATAAGCGGCAAGATTACAGCCGTAATGAGCACCCGTCGGGGTCCGGATGGGCGGCCAGCAGGCAGCTTCGACAAGACAGCGCACGATATACTGCCGATCAGGATGTCAGAGAAGATCATCGCCCTTGTGGCCGGATTCATCACCGCCCTGATCGGCGCGACAGGGTATCTGGGCGTCGCGCTGCTCATGGCAATTGAGTCGGCTTGTGTCCCTCTGCCCTCCGAGATCATCATGCCTTTCGCCGGCTACCAGGTGTACCTGGGGCACCTGAACCTGTATGCCGTCGCGACGGCTGGCGCCCTTGGGTGCAACCTGGGCTCGGTGATCGCCTACTGGGTAGGCGCCTGGGGGGGGCGACCGCTAGTGGAGCGGTTTGGCCGCTACGTGCTGCTGAGCCGGCATGACCTCGACCGCACCACCGCTTTCTTTGACAAGTACGGCGCCATCACCGTGTTGGTGGGGCGTTTGCTACCGGTCGTACGCACCTTTATCGCCCTGCCTGCGGGTATTGCCAGGATGAACCAGGTCCGCTTCCACCTCTACACCTTCATCGGGTCCTGGCCTTGGTGCTTTGTGCTCGCGTATGTGGGTGCGAAGCTGGGCCAGGGGTGGGACACCGATCCACGCTTCAAGGCCGTCTTTCACCGCTTTCACCTGGGTGTGGAGCTGGTCCTGGTCGCAGGCATTGTCTGGTTCGTCTGGTCGCATTGGAAGAACCGCTCCCGCAGCGCGGCGATCGCCTGAGTCCGTTCACCTTTGCCCTGCGACCACTCGGTGGACCCGGGTTGCCAAAGCTGCGGGCAAAGGAGGACACTGACCTGTTTTGCGGTGGGTCTTCTGCCAGCCAGGGAGGACCATGAACACACGAAGCGGGAACACAACGGGAACACACGAAACGGGGAACACACGTTCCCAATTCTGAAAGGGTGGTTGGGCAGCAATGGCAATAAGTGAAGACAGCGGCAGCAAGGCCGCTGGGAGCGCGCCGGCAACCGGCAAACTGGGTGTGATGATCGTCGGTATGGGAGCGGTCGCGACGACGCTGATTGCGGGTGTGGAAGCAGTGCGCAAGGGTCTGTCGAAGCCGATCGGCTCGCTGACGCAGATGGGGACCATTCGCCTGGGGAAGCGGACCGACAACCACACTCCGCTGATCAAGGAGTTCGTGCCGCTCGCAGACCTGAACGATGTGGTCTTTACCGGCTGGGACATCTACGAAGAGAACATGTACGAGGCGGCTAAGACGGCGCAGGTGCTGGAAGACGCGCACCTGCAGACGATCCGGCCGTTCCTCGAGGCGATTAAGCCCATGCCCGCGGTGTTTGACCAGTACTACGTCAAGAGGTTGAGCGGGAGCAACGTCAAGAAGGGTCGCTCCAAGTGCGACCTCATGCACCAGCTGCAGTCCGACATGCAGGCCTTTCAGGCCACAGTAGAGCGGGTGGTGGTGATCTGGTGCGGGTCTACAGAGATATTCCTGCACCAGACGGCCGTGCATGAGACGATTGAGGCCTTTGAACTGGGACTGACGAACGATGATCCCGGTATCGCGCCCTCCCAGATCTATGCCTGGGCGGCGCTTTCACTCGGCATCCCCTTTGCGAACGGAGCGCCAAACCTTACCGTTGACCTGCCCTGCATGCAGCAGCTGGCCAGGAAGACCAAGACGCCGATCTGCGGCAAGGACTTCAAGACCGGTCAGACGTTCCTGAAGACGGTGCTCGCTCCGGCCTTCAAGACGCGCATGCTGGGCGTCGCCGGTTGGTACTCGACCAACATCCTGGGCAACCGGGATGGCGAGGTGCTGGACGACCCCGAGTCCTTCAAGACCAAGGAAGAGTCAAAGCTGGGAGCGCTCGAGTACATCCTTCAGCCGGAGCTATACCCTGACCTGTACAAGGACATGTACCACAAGGTGCGCATCAACTACTACCCGCCGCGTGGTGATAACAAAGAGGGTTGGGACAACATCGACATCTTCGGGTGGCTCGGGTACCCGATGCAGATCAAGGTGGACTTCCTGTGTCGTGACTCGATCCTGGCAGCCCCGCTGGCGCTTGACCTGATCCTGTTCATGGACTTGGCAAAGCGCACGCCTGAGCTGGCCGCGACCGGCATCCAGGAGTGGCTCAGCTTTTACTTTAAGGCGCCCATGACCGCGCCCGGGCTCTATCCCGAGCATGACCTCTTCATCCAGCAGATGAAGCTCAAGAACACCTTGCGCCACATTATGGGTCAGGAACTGATCACGCACCTGGGCCTGGAATATTACGACTGATCCCTGCCTCAAGTTCCCGTACACTGCGGGTGACGAACGTGCGAGTTCGCCGCCCGCGGCTTTTTGGAGCCCGGGGGCTTCGCGCGGCGCCCACGGAGGCTTGATGACCACTGCCGCGACTCCTGCTGCAACCTCTGCCCTGCTGCTTCTTCAGGATTTTGACACGGAGATCTCGAACACCCGCCGCACCCTGGAGCGCGTGCCCGAGGACCAGGGCGAGTGGAGACCGCACCCGAAATCCATGCCGCTCGGCAAACTCGCGATGCACTGCGCCGGCCTCCCCATGTTCGGCTTCTACATCATGGAAGAAGAAGGCATGGACTTGGCTCATCCCACCCTTCCTCCGCCGCAGATGACCTTCACCTCGCGTGAGAACTGCCTGCGACTTCTCGAAGAGACGAGTGCCAAAAGCCGAGCCGCGCTTGCCGCTGCCTCGAATGAGGCGCTTGCACACCCCTGGAGGTTCAGCTTCGGCGAGCACTTGATCTCGAATGATCCGCGGTCGCTCGCCTTCCGGTACATGTGCTTCAACCACCTGGTGCACCACACGGCGCAGCTGGGTGTATACCTGCGCCTGCTGGACATACCGGTCCCCGCCCTCTATGGGCCGTCTGCCGATGAGCAGTGGTTGCCGGCCAAATAGAGCGCACACTGCGGGGAGGCGACCGAATGTACGTGCATATCTTTGCCTTCCAATGGCAACCGGGAACGACGGAGGAGCAGAAGGCGCAGGCCGCGGAGGCGATTCGAGCCTTTCAGGGCTCCATCGCCGGGCTGCTTGAGACCAGTGTGGGCACCAACCTCTCTCCACGAGGCCAGGGCTACACCTTCGCTGGGCTGATGAAGTTTACCGACCGCGCAGCCTATGCAGCGTACGAGCAGCACCCGGCGCACCTGGCATTGCTGGCCTGGCTGGTACCGCTCATTAAGCCGCTGGAACTGGACTTTGAAGCCTGAGCCGGCAGCAGCCGCCTAGAGCCAGCCCTTGGCGCGTGCGATGCGTGCCGCGTCGACGCGATTGGCGGCGCCCAGCTTGCTGCTGGCCTCAGAGAGGTAGTTGCGCACGGTTCCCTCGGCCAAGTGGAGGGCGTCTGCGATCTCGCCGCTGGTCTGGCCGTCTCCGGCAAGCTTGAGGATCTGGCGCTCTCGCTCCGAGAGCGGATCTTCTTCGCCCCAAGCCTCAGCGGCAAGCGCCGGGTCGATGGCCCGCATGCCTGCGGCCACGCGGCGAACGGCGTTGGCGAGTTCCGCCGAGGGGCGGTCCTTGAGCAGGTAGCCCTTCGCGCCGGCATCGAGCGCACGCCGCAGGTAGCCCGGGCGCGCGAACGTGGTCAGGATGATGACCCGGGTCGAAGGGTGCCGATCGCGGACCTCAGCCGCGAGAGAGAGCCCGGTCATCTCCGGCATCTCGATGTCGGTGACCAGGACCTGCGGTGAGAGCTTACCTACCAGCGCCAGGGCTTCGCGGCCATTGCTGGCGCGGCCGCACACGGTGATGTCAGGTTCAAGCTCAAGCAGTGCGGCAAGGGCACCCAGCATCATCGCCTGATCCTCCGCCACCAGGACGGAGATGGCTCGTGCAGGGCGCTCGGCGTTCTTGTCGGCCGTCTTATCAAGCACGGGTCTAGAGGTGGTCATCCCACAGCTTGATGCCGCCGAGCAGCCCGTCCTGGTTTGAGACCAGGCTCACGTTCTCGGGCAGCTCAAAGGTGACCAGCTTGGCATTGCCGCCGCCGATGTAGAGGTGGTCCCAGTTGAAGGTGTGCGCCGTCTGGGCGATGGCCAGCTTGATGATCCGGTTCCACTTCTTCTGGCCGTACTTCTTGTAGCCGGTGCGACCGAGGTAGTCCTCATAGGTCTTGCCCTTGCGCAGCGGGTGGTGCCCCAGCTCCAGGCCGGGACAGAGCCTGCCCCAGGTAAACAGCGCCGAGCCCATGCCCGTTCCCAGGGTGAGCACCAGTTCGACGCCCCTGGAGTGGATGGCGCCATAGCCCTGCACGGCCGCGTCATTGGCTACGCGCACCGGCTTGCCCCATCGCGTCTCAAGCTCGCCCTGCAGGTTGTAGCCGATCCAGTCCGGGTGCAGGTTGGCCGCGGTGAGCGTGCGCCCTTCCTTGATGACGCCGGGAAAGCCGACCGACACCCGGTCTACCGGGGGCATGGCGCCGCGCAGCGTCTCGAGCACGGCCAGCATGCGGTCAGGAGTGGGCTTGATCGGCGTCTCGGCGCGTGCCCGCTCCGTGAGGGGTTTGGCGTCGGGGCCGAGCGCCATCATCTTGAGGCCGCTGCCGCCGATGTCAATTGCCAGCGTGATTGGGGAGGGAGGTTGTTCCGTAGTTGCCATAGCTCGACTAGTGTAGATGCAGCCACCCAGGCTTGGGGGCTGCTATTTCTTGCCGACCCGGCCGCATGGCACCGCGGTGTGCGGAGCGAAAGGAAATCTGGCGACAGTGGCTCCGGGCGGGTTCATACTACGTCTAATGTGTGAGGGAAGTGTGTGCGCTCCGTGGCGCCGCTCCCGGGAGCCTGACTCATGATCCCTTTTCTGAAAGTGACGGCGCGAGCGAGCGCGCAGGCAGTCGGGGCGACTGCCGGGATACCTGCCGGGTTGGAAGACGCTCTGGTATCGCTTGAGGCGCGACAGGTTCCGCGAGGGTACTTCGCGGGGCTGTTGCGGGTGGCTGCGCCACTCGGCCTGAGCGCGGCCATGGCCACAACGCTGCTGCTGGCGCCGGTGGGCGCGGCCGCCCAGGCACCGCAGCCGGCGCCGCCTGCCACGGGCGCGCCCAGCACCCCGCAGAGTACGCCTCAGGCTCCGGCGCCCGGCACGCAGCCTGGCGGCACCACCGGCGGGACAGACAAGCCGGGCAGCAAGCCCGCCGCCAGGCCCATGTCCGAACCTGCCAAGCCGTCCGAGCCTGTGCCTCTCCAGGCGAACGTGGGGGCAAATGGCGTCGTGACCGGCGTCAAGCCCGGAACCATTGACGATGTGAATGCAGTCGGAACGCGCAACATTGGCGCGCGCGGCATGGGGAACTGGTACTCGACTGAGTCCGAGATCCGGATGGGCAAGCAGTACTCGGTCGAGCTCGAAAAGGGAACCCGGTTCATCAACGACCCCGTGGTGACGGAGTATGTCAATCGGATCGGGCAGAACCTGGTGCGAAACTCGGATGCCAAGGTCCCCTTCACCATCCGGGTGATCGACTCCGACGAAGTGAACGCGATGGCGCTCCCGGGCGGGTTCTTCTATGTCAACTCCGGGTTGATCCTCAACGCCGATGAAGAAGCAGAACTGGCCGGGGTGATGGCGCACGAGATCGCGCACGTGGCGGCGCACCATGCGGCGCGCGAGCTTACCAGGCTCAACTATGCGCAGATAGGCATGGTGCCGCTCATCTTTGTTGGCGGCTACGTGGGCTACGGCATCTACGAGGCGGCCCAGATCGGGATCCCGCTCACCTTCCTGCAATTCTCACGAGACTTCGAGGCGCAGGCCGACTACCTGGGCGTGCAGTACATGTACCGGGCCGGGTACGATCCGCAGGCCTTTGTGACGTTCTTCGAGAAGATCCAGAACCTCGAAAAGCGGAAACCGGGCGCGGTGGCCAAGGCCTTCTCCTCGCATCCGCAGACGCCGGACCGGATCGAGACCTCGCAGGAAGAGATCGCGCACATCCTGCCGCCGCGGCCGGAGTACCTGGTCACCACGTCGGAGTTCGACGACGTGAAGGCACGGCTCGCGCGCATCGAAAACAAGCGCAAGCTTACCGATCCTAAAGGAAGCCAGAAACCCACGCTGCGCCGCGTCGGAACGTCGGACCCGAACAGCACCACCGCTGACCCGAATGCGCCCTCGCAGGACGACAAGCCTACCCTGCACAAGCGCGACGACAGCAACCCGTAGGGAGTTCGGTCGCTGTGTATGGTCAGCTGCGGCTAACGCCTGCCCCGGCTGACCATACGCAGGATGATGATGAGGGCGAGCGCGACGATCAGTAACCGCAGCACGTCAGCTCAGCACTTCTTGCACTTGGCCAGGATGGCCGCCTGCAGGCGATCGCGCAACTCGACTGGCAGATCGTAGATCACGTTGCTGCGATAGATCTCGATGGTCTTGCGAGTGGTGCTGGTAGTGATCGTGCAATGCTCGCAGCTGCCCATGTGCGCCTCCATCTCGGCGCGCAGGGTAGCATCGGCAGTACCGTCCAGCAGATCGTCCAGATGGACCAGGAACTCGGAGCAGATCACTTCGCTACATCCCCATACTTCTTCTTGAAGTAACGATTCAGG
>DASWUY010000304.1:0-1855 GCA_036401435.1 Acidobacteriaceae bacterium
GCTCACCCTCATCATTGAGTCGACCCAGCAGGATGATTTCGTTCCCCGTCTCATTCCGCTGCTCACCACCATGCCCCTGGCGCAGATACTCGAGCAGCCCTTCGTCGCCGCACTCCTCGGGCCTCTGCTTGAGCGCCACGCCGAAGCCCTTGCCATCCTTCGCGAGCGCGCCGCCTGCACACGCGGCACCGTTTTCTTCGATGTGGCCGATCGCGCCCTCGAAGGCTACAACAAGTTCATCCCCTACTACCTCTTCCCTCAGTCGACATACTCGGTCGGCCTCTCGGGTTCCAGCTTCCGCACCAAGGTAGCCGTCGGCTCCAACCCCTGGACAACGGCCGACCCCTCGAGCCTGGTCAATCTGGCTGCTATCTGTGAGCGGTACGGAGGCGGAGGCCACGCGCGCGTCGGCGCCATCTCCTTCCCGCCCGATGCCTACGAGCAGGCCAGCCAGGCGGCCAAAGAGATCGTCGCTGAACTCGAAGAGCAGCAGCCTTAGCGCCTCACGCCGTGCGTGTTACAGGCGTCCCACCAGGATCGCCGCGCCGACCCCACCCACATGCAGCAGCAGCGCCACCAGCGGGCCGGACGAACGAGAGAAGAAGCGCGTCATCAGCACCCACACCAGCCCGTAAAAAGGGAACTGCCCATACAGCAGCCACTGCGCCAGCGTATCTTCCTGCTCCGGTGAGAAGTGTTGCGCCTGGCTGTGTACCAGCACCACGTAGGGATACAGCATCCTCAGCGCAGACGGTCCGGTGAGCGCCAGCACGCTCGCCGCCCTCACCGCAAACGGAGTAGCGACGATGGCCAGCAACAGCGGCCACAGCTGCAGCCAGAAAGGGCGGGGCGCCTGCTTCCTGCGAGTGGGACCGCGCTTGCGGATGGCAGCAGGGCTCATCCCTAAAGCATACCTTCCGTTGTGCACACGACGGGCCGCGTGACTCTGCTAAGTAACAGATCGAGCTCGCCCGGCTCGGTACTTCCGATACGTGCGGGCACACTATCTACGGCTCGGGGTGCTAGCATCCTAGCGCGCGCCCCGCTACTCCTCGGCCCTGCCCGCCAGCCCCAGCTCTGCAGCACGCGCCTGCATCGCCCGCAGGCAGAAGGCGATTTGCTCGTCCAGTTCCACCTCCAGCTCCGAGGCCCCGAGCAAAATGTCCTCCCGGCTGACCCCGCGCGCAAAGGCCTTGTCCTTCATCTTCTTCCGCACCGAAGCAACATCCACATCCGCGATCGAACGCGAAGGCTTGACCAGCGCGCACGCAGTCAGCAGACCTGACAACTCATCGCAGGCAAAGAGAGCCCGCGCCAGGTGTGTCTCCCGCTTGACCCCCGTGTAGTGCGCATGCCCCAGGATCGCTGACCGTATCTCCTCCGGCCATCCCTGCTCTTCAAGCAGGCGCACGCCCAGGTACGGGTGCTGGTCAGGGTGCCGCTCGTAGTCAAAGTCGTGCAGCAGCCCCGTCACTGCATACCGCTCCACGAGGGCCGCGGACTCCGCCGTACCCAGCCCCAGCACCTGCGTCTGTCGCTCACCCCAGGCGGCCACGCAACTCTCCACACCCAGCGCGTGTTTCAGCAGGCTGGAGGACGCGGTGTACTCCTTAAGCAATGTCCAGGCTCGTGCTCGCGAAAAATCTCCCGCCATACACCACCTTCTTCGGTTTTCCTTCGGTTTTCGCCGGTAACTTCAGGGTAAGAGCCCTGTATTCCACTTGACAACCAAGATACCCGGGCGCAAAGTAGGGTTGACTTGCAGGGGGTTGCGCTCTTCCTCTGCCGGCAGGATGCCTGCTCTGGCCTCCGCTTACAACTTATGGCAACTACCTTAGCAACCGTCGAGGCGCGC
>DASWUY010000305.1:0-3014 GCA_036401435.1 Acidobacteriaceae bacterium
ATCGGCTGCAAGCTTCACGTTCCAGAAGTCAAAGCTCAGGACCGCAACCGCGTTGGCTCCCGGGGCGCCGTCATCGGCTGGCGTCAGCAGCCTGCCCGCCAGTGGCCGCACGCCGAGCACGCTGAAGTAGTTGCCGCTCACGAGTTCGGCACGACCGGACTGCGAGTATCCTTTGCGGGTAAAGCCGATGTCTGCAGGCGCTGTGGCAATCAGCCCCTGAAAGGCCTTGGCCGCATCCCGCAGGTCCCGGTACATCGGGTAAGAGAAGTAAGCCGCCTTGTCCCCGCCATGGCTCGACGCGTGCCCCTCCCACGCCTCTCCCGTCCCTTCGAGCACCACCAGCTGCTGCGGGTCCCGCACCGGCAGCGCCCGCAACAGCGCCTGGTCCAGGAGCGAGAAGATGGCCGTGTTCGCGCCGATGCCGAGCGCGAGCGTAAGGATCGCAGTCGCAGTAAATCCGGGAGACTTGCGCAGCTGGCGCAGTGCGTACCGCAGGTCCTGAAGAATACTCTGCATCGGTTCTCCTTTATTCGGCTCGCAACGCCTGCATGGGATCGATCCCGGCCGCGCGGCGCGCCGGGATCGCCGCCGCCACCAGTGCCGAGGCCAGCAGCAACAAGACCACGGTCAACAACACGATGGGCTGAAAGGCGCCCGTCTGGTAAAGCGTGTGCTGCAGCAGCCGGCCGGCAGCAAGGGTCAGAGGGAGCCCCACAGCAAGCCCGATTGCAGCCTGTGTGAGTGCGCCGCGCACGATCATCCCCAGCACGCCGCCGCGGCTCGCACCCAGAGCCATGCGAATACCGATCTCGCTCGTCCGCCGCGCGACTGTGTAGGCCGTCACGCCGTAGAGGCCGACCGACGCGAGCACCAGCGCCAGCAGGCCGAAGAGGGTGGTGAGCCGAACGACCAACTCCTCCTGGGTAAAGTTTGCGCCCAGCTGCTCCTGGTAGGTAAGCATGCGTAAGATCGGGATATTCGGGTCGATCTGCTTAAAAGCCTCGCGAACGGACGCGGCCGCCGCTGCCTGGTCGCCGCGATAGTGCACGATCAGGTTGTCGGCGAAGTGTTTGAAGTTCTCCTCCGTGATGTCTTCCGGCTTTACCCAGCTGGTGCTCTGCGTGATCGGGGTAAAGTACATCTCGCTCGCGGGCTCCGTTGGGTCGCCATACTTGGTGTCTTCGACGACGCCCACGATCTCAAACTCGCCCTTCCGCTTCGGCTCAGGTCCAAAGCGCTGGCCGAGCGGGTTGCGACCTTTGAAGTGTTTCTCGGCAAGGGCCTGATTGATCACGGCTACGTGCGGGCTGGTCAACGTATCCAGGTCGGAGAAGCCGCGCCCCAGCAGCACATGTGTTCCTACAGCCTCAAAGAAGTGCGCACTGACCAGGCTGTAGGAGGCCTGTGTATCGGATGGAGTAGTGGAGCCTCCAGGGAAGTAGAGTCCGCCGGACCAGTTGTTGTACGCCATCGGTCCATAGGTCCCGTAGGCGAAGCTGATCACGTTCGGCAGGCGCGCAAACGTCTCGTCGAAGCGGCGATAGAGCGGCGCCAGCCGGTCATACTTGTAGCCGGCAGCCTGCATATCCATAAAGACCAGCAGCCGCCCTTCCGGCTCGAAGTGGAAGTTCTGGTGCTCAAGCGCGCGCAGGCTGGTGAGCAAAAGACCGGCTGTGGCGAGCAGGACAAGTGAAAGCGAGGCCTGCAGGACGACCAGCAGCCGCTGCGGCAGCGCGCTCCGGTCGCCGCCGCTACGCCCCGCGCCGCGCAGGGTCGTAGCCGGGGTGGCGCGTGAGCTGATCCAGGCCGGCGCCATGCCGAAGAGCATGCCAGTCGCAAGCGAAACAGCAAAGGCAAAGCCCAGCACCGGCAGCGAAGGCGCGGCCGAGAGCGGGCTCTGTTCCACCCCTCGCAGTGCCAGCGCGAGGATGCCGCGCGTGCCCGCGTAAGCGAACAGCACAGCCGCCGCGCCGCCCATCCCCGCCAGCAGCAGCGACTCGACAAGCATCTGCCGCACCAGCCTGCCTCGCGGCGCACCAAGTGCGCTCCGCACCGCGATCTCCTGCTGTCGGCCCATGCCGCGCACCAGCATCAGGTTGGCCAGGTTCGCGCAGGCAATCAGCAGCACAAAGCCTGAGACCAGCAGCAGCAGCCTGAGACTCTTCTCATACTGATCTCGTAGCTCGTTGATGCCGCCGCTTGCCCCAGTCAGCTCGGTGGTCTGCCGTGCGACCTGCGCGGAAGAGTATCCGGAACGAAAGCCGGGGTGCGCCGCGATCCATTGCTGCAGCTCGGCCTGCACCGCAAGCTGTACCGGCACGACCTGCGCTCGATCCTTGACGCGCACCAGCAGGTCCAGCCAGTGCATGTTGGGGAACTTGCTCAGGCGTCGCTCCGGCTCCAGCGTCGGCTCCTGGACGAGGGGAAGCCACACGCCCGGTGGGTCCTGCTGGTTCCGTTCTCCAACAAAGCCGACAGCGGCAATCCCGATCACCGTCACTGGATTGCCGGAGAGCAGCAGCGTTCTCCCGACCAGCCCAGGGTCGCCGGCAAACTTCGTCTTCCACAGCGTGTAGCTGAGCACGACGCCCGGCGCGGCGCCTTCGCGGTCATCATCGTCGCGCAGCAGCCGGCCTGCATACGGTTGCACCCCAAGCACGGAGAAGTAGTTGCCGGAGACAAAGCGCACGACGAGCGGCTGAGCCACGCCGCTGTCCCCCTGCCGCCGAGCACTGAGCGTCGTCTGTCCCGCCTGCACTGCCGCCACGCTGGCTGCAGCCGGCAGCTGCTTCCGTATCCCGCTGTAAAGATCGTAGGAAAACAGCTGCCAGTGATCCTGCAGGCCAGAGGTCACGCAGCACTCGACTCCCTTGCCGACCTTGTACAGCTGCTCCGGATGCGCGACCGGCAGAGACCGCAGGATCACCTGGTAGACCAGCGTGAAGATCGCAGTCGTGGCCCCGATGCCAAGCGCCAGGGTAAGCACAGCGGTCGCGGCAAAGCCCGGCGACCGC
>DASWUY010000306.1:0-1724 GCA_036401435.1 Acidobacteriaceae bacterium
GCCTGGTCGACCTGGAGAAAGGCCTCGTCGAAGCGCCCTTCAAGACCCAGCAGCGCCGCCAGCCACACGTGGTAGACAGCCTCGTCAGGGTCAAGCTGCACGGCCAGCCGCAGCTGTTTCTCCGCCTCGGCGCGGTTCCAATCATGGGACATGGCCACGCAGCCGAGGACGGCGTGCGCCTGCGCCTGCGAGGGGTCGAGCTCGACGGCGTGCAGCGCGAGGGCCTTGGCCTCAGGGTAGGTGCCGGCGGGTGGGTCGCGGTCGGCCAGCAGCATGGTCACGCTGGCCAGACCTGCCCAGGCGTCGGCAAATTTTGGATCGAGCGTCATCGCGGCCTTGAAGTCCGTGGTCGCCTGACGCAAGGCATCGTCGGTGCGCTCGGTCAGATGTTCACGCCCGCGCAGGTAGGCGGCATAGGCCTGCGCGCTGGAGGAAGGCGCGGCGTGTGGCGCGCCATTGAGCTTGAGCCGGGTAAAGACGTCGCGCTGGATAGTGTCGCGGATAGCGCGCAGCTGCCGTGGCGTTCCGGTGTAGTGGAAGGAGGCGATGTGCGAGGAGTCGGTGGTGCGCACCAGCTCCAGGGTCAGCCGGCAGAGGCCGTTTTCCACGGCAAAGCTGCCGACGATGAGCACGTCGAGGCGCTGCTGGAGGGCCATGCCGCGAACGCTTTGCTCATCCCGCGGAGCGCCGGTAAAGGCGTGTGCGGCGCGCAGGCGCGCCTCCGGCAGCGCTGCCAGTGCATCGGTCAGGTCGAGGCGAAAGTTTTCCGCCATCTGCGTGGCGCCGGGGCCGGAGGTCTCAAAGGGAGGGATGCCGATCGTGACAGGCAGCACGGCCGCTGCGAGCCGATGGCTGTGTCGGCGCCATGCCAGGCCGCCGGCGACGGCTGCAGCCATGGCCAGCAGCACGGAGGCCGCGACAAAGCGCCGCATGTTCCTGGCTGTGCCCAGGCGGCGCGCGCGCCGGGGTGCTGCTTCCCTGCCCTGTGCGGTGGGGCCGGCCTGCGGCGCGGCGGGGCCAGGAACGGCGGGGTTAGGTGGCTCGGCTGCCGGCGCCAGCGCCAGGCCCCCGGCGGCGGGAGCTGATGGCTCGCGGCCTGCCACATGGACCTCTGTGCAGAAGCGATAGCCGCGCTTGGGAATTGTCTCAATGAAGCGAGGCATGCGCGAGTTGTCGTTGAGCGCTTTGCGCAGCTGGCTCACAGCCTTGTTGATGGCGTGCTGGTAGTCGACAAAGGCTACGCCCGGCCAGATGGCTTCCTTCAGATCCTCGCGCGAGAGCACTCGTCCGGGTTGCTGCAGCAGGGCCGCGAGGACACGCGAGTGCTGTTCCTGGAGAAAGAGCTTGCGGCCACGGAGCAGAAGTTCGCCGGACTCCAGGTCGAAGGTGAAAGGTGAAAACGAAACCACCCTGGAGTCGCGCATGCGGGAGTCAGGAACCGGGCTGCCCAGGCTGCTCATACGACTGTACCCCCTTTGGATAGGTCGATCACGTACGGGTGTGGGTCGGCTGAGGGCGACGTGCCTGCGATCGACCTGGCGAGTGCCAGCCAGGCGGTTCGGGCGTTGCGCGCCTGCTTTGAGGAGCCTTCCTGGAAGCGTTGGGGAGCGTTGCGAGGCGGCCTGGACCTGCCCGCTCTGAGACATTCTGCGGGAGGTGCAGAGGACAACAGCCCTCAATCAGTTCATTTTGAACAAGATACCAGAGGACACGAATTCCCCATG
>DASWUY010000307.1:0-8520 GCA_036401435.1 Acidobacteriaceae bacterium
GGCCAGCCGCTGTGCATTATCGAGGCCATGAAGTTGATGAATGAGATCGAGTCCGACGTCGCAGGCGAGGTGATCAAGCGACTGGTGCAGAATGGGCAGCCGGTGGAGTTTGGGCAGCCGCTCTTCGCGGTGCGGCCTCGCTGACGCGTCTCCTTCCGTCCATGAGACTCCTGGTGCACTCAAGGAATCTGACCAGATCTGCCTGCGTCCGAAGCCCGCGAACAATAGGGAAGCGGCTAATGAGGAAGAGTCATGTTTCGTAAAGTACTGATCGCGAACCGCGGCGAGATTGCGCTCCGCGTCATCTGCGCCTGCAAGGAACTCGGCATTCGCACCGTGGCTGTCTACTCAGAGGCGGACCGGAATGCACTCCATGTGCGTTTCGCGGATGAGGCTATCTGCATTGGCCCGCCTCGGTCGGCGGAGAGCTATCTGAACGTGCCGGCGGTGATCAGCGCCGCCGAGATTGCAGACGTGGACGCAATCCACCCGGGCTACGGCTTGCTGAGCGAGAACGCGAATTTTGCCGAGGTATGCCGCCAGTCCAACATCAAGTTTATCGGGCCGCCGCCGGAGGTGACACGGCTGATGGGCGAAAAGTCCATGGCGCGCCAGACCATGAAGAAGGCGAAGGTGCCCATTCTGCCCGGCTCTGAGGGCGTGATAGCCGGCGAGCACGAGGCGCTCGACTGGGCGAAGTCGATCGGGTATCCGGTCATTCTGAAAGCGGTAGCCGGGGGTGGAGGCCGCGGCATGCGCATTGTGCGTGCTCCGGACGAGCTGCCCGGACTCTTCCAGGCCGCCAGCAGCGAGGCAGCAAACGCCTTTGGCAATGGCGACCTGTACATGGAAAAGTTCATTGAGCGTCCGCGGCACATCGAGTTCCAGGTACTGGCGGATGAGCATGGGCACGTGCTGTCGCTGGGCGAGCGCGAGTGTTCGATCCAGAGGCGGCATCAGAAGCTGATTGAAGAGGCGCCCTCGCTGCAGGTGACCCCCAAGATGCGGGAGGATACCGGCAAGACGATTCGCCGATGCCTGGAGCAGGTGGGCTATCAGAATGCGGGAACCATCGAGTTCCTCATGGACGAGGACGGAAAGCTCTACTTCATCGAGATGAACACGCGCATCCAGGTGGAGCATCCGGTTACCGAGATGACGACCGGGGTGGACCTGGTGAAGGCACAGCTGCGGATCGCCGCGGGCGAAAAGCTCTCCTCCATCCTGCCGGACCCCATTGTCAGCCGGGGGCACGCGATCGAGTGCCGCATCAATGCCGAGCACCCGGAGCGGTTCACACCGTCGGCCGGCAAGATCACCGCCTTTAACCTGCCCGGGGGGAACGGGGTGCGCGTGGACACGGCGCAGTATGCCGAAGGCGTGGTGCCGCCTTACTATGACTCGCTGATCGCCAAGCTGATCGTCCATGGCAAGGATCGCGCGGAGGCCATGGCGCGGATGCAGCGGGCGCTTGAGATGTTCGTGGTGGAGGGCATCCACACGACACTGCCTCTGCATCGGCGCATCCTGGCCAATGACGACTTTCAGAAAGGCCGCTTCGACACCAAGTTCATGGAGCGGTTCTTCGAGCAGGAAGAAGAACGCCGCAGGGCAGCGCTCCACGTCGTGGCTTCGTAAAGGTAACCAGGGCCGCTCTGGGCGCACAAAGTATTGCCGCCCGCGGCTGGAAGATGCTGCGTCGAAGCGGCAGTGCGAGCGCATCCGCGTTTGAGTCGAGCGGTCTTTGAGCGGCATGCTCCCGGCATAGCGTGTCGCCCGTTTGCTATATTGCTCCCACCTCCAGAGGAGTAATCTGCCATGCGGCTGCCTGCCTTGATCCCGGTGATCTTCGCTCTCCTGCTCTCAGCCGACAGCAGTTTCGCGGCGGGAGCCAGCAACGCGCAGCAGCAAGCCATCCCAGGGTTGGGTGCAGCCAGCTTTCCTGTCTCCACCCGCTCGCCGGAGGCGCAGACAGCTTTTCTTCGCGGGCTGCTGCTGCTTCACCTGTTTGAATATGCGTCGGCCGCCGAGTCGTTCCAGGCTGCGGAGCGGCTGGACCCCGCCTTTGCCATGGCTTACTGGGGCGAGGCAATGACGTTCAACCATCCGGTGTGGAACCAGCTGGACCAGGCTGCTGGCCAGGAGGCGCTCGCCCGGTTCGCGAAGACGCCAGCGGCGCGCGCGGCCCATGCAGCGGACCCGCGCGAGCGGCGCTACCTGGCGGCGGTCGAGATCCTGTATGACCCTGCCGGCACCAAGGCAGCGCGTGACGCGCGGTACGCCGAGGCGATGCGTGCGGTGAGCGCAGCCTACCCTGAGGATGACGAGGCCAGGCTCTTCTACAGCCTGGCGCTGCTGGGTAAGTGCGAGGGCAAGCGCGATGTGCCGACGTATCTCGAAGCCGCTGCGCTTGCTCAGCGGGTCTTTAAGCGAAACCCTGCACACCCCGGCGCTGCACACTACTGGATCCACGGCATGGACGATCCTGAGCATGCGAGCGGCGCGCTGGTGGCGGCGAACGCGCTGTCAAGGATTGCGCCAGACGCAGGCCATGCGCAGCATATGTGCTCGCACATCTTTATGGCGCTGGGCATGTGGGATGAGGTGGTGGAGGCGAACGAGGCGGCAGAGCGCGTGGTCAGCCAGCAGAGTCGTGCGCGCGGAGAGCCGTTTGTCGCCTGCTTCCACTACAACGTCTGGCTGGAGTACGGATACTTCCAGCAGGGTCGCCGGCAGAAGGCAGAGGAGATGGTTGCCGCCTGTCAGCAGACAGCCGGTGAGGCGGCGCTTGCCGGTGGCTCGGAACACGCTGGATATGGGTCGCATGCAGGCCACGGGATGACGCCGGAAGCGCAGAAGAGGGCGGCGGCTGCGAGCCTAATGGAGATGCGGGACATGGCCGTGATCGAGTCTGGCGCGGCGACCGACCTGGCCATTGACACCGCCGGCCAGGGGGATGCGGCCGCCTGGTATTTCTTTGCGAACGGCTATGCGGCGGCCCTGCGGGGTGAGATGGAACAGGCCGGCGCGGCGCTGGAGCAGTTGAAGGCCGTGGAGGAAGCAGCGCCCGCTTCCGGACCGCGCGATCCGCAGCAGGAAGCCTACCTGTCGGTGCTGCAGGCCGACCTGGTGGGCGCCATTGCCAGCAGGGAAGGGCACATGGAGGAAGCGACCCGGCAGGTGAGGCACGCGGTGGCCGTCTACGAGAGCCAGCCCTTTGACTTTGGGCCGCCAGCTGTCGTGAAGCCGCCCGAGGAACTGCTGGGAGAGCTGCTGATCCGGGCGGGAGATTACGCGGGGGCAGTCCAGGCATTTCGCGCCTCACTGCGCCTGGCGCCCAATCGCACGCGGTCGCTGGTCGGCATGGCCCGCGCGCAGAAGATGGCAGGAGACGTGGCCGGCTCGCGCGCGACGTGGGGCCTGGTGGCCAAAAACTGGCAGGCTGCCGATCCCGGCCTGCACGGGCTGGCTGAGGCGCGGAGCACGGAAGCCAGGACGCATGGCACCGCCGCGCAGGCGCTGCTCGATGCCCGCCTAGAGGATGTTGACCGCCCGTGCCGCGAGCAGGGTTATGGTGGCGAGCGAGATCATGGCCTGAACCATCATGATCAGCTTGGCCCAGCGGGAGAGCACGGGGACGTCTGTTGGTGAGAAGGCAGTGCTGGTATTGAAGGCAAGAAAGAGGTAGTCCACGAAGCCAGGGGCCCAGCCGCGCGCGCCGTCTATGGTCTGCAGCGCCGGGATCGTCATCTGTGGAAAGAGAAAGGCGCCCTCGGTATGCACATCGCGCAGGTCGCGGGCGTTGGGGCCGCCGGCGTCGAGCCTCCAGTACCAGGTCGCGAAGATCAGGATGTTCGAGAACCAGAGGGTGGCTGCTGACCGGAGCAGCTCGACCGGCGTCTCGCGATGCGCAGGCAGGGTGACGATGAGGCGGAAGAGCGACCAGATCAACATGAGCGTGACCAGTCCACTGGTGCTGTACCCGAAGAACTCATTGAGACGGAAGTAGCCCAGGCGACGAGCAATGATGGTGGGCACGGTGAGCAGGACGACCAGCACCAGCAACAGCCATCCCGGCCCGATGCTGAGCTGCTCGGGCAGCATGAGCTGCAGGGCTCCGACGGCGAGCACGGCCAGTACGGCAGGCCACCTTGGTTCGGGTTCATTGACCGGTTCCGACGCTTCTGCGGGAGTGCTGGGCATGCGACGATCGTACCTCGCCAAGCCGGCGTTTAGAGTGATGTCATGGCGCTCACCCTTTCGGGCCTCTATCCGATCCTCGATGCGCGGTATCTGCCCGCTTGCGTGCAGGCAGGCGCAGGGGCGGGTCATGAGGCCTGGGACGAAGCACGCCACAGGATGCTGGGCACGGTGGTGCGGGCGCTGGCAGCTGCGGGCGTAACCGTGATGCAGTACCGGAACAAGCAGGACGAGGACGCGCAGGTGCTGCGGGACGCTGTGTGCCTGCGGCGAGAGGCTCCGCCGCACCTGCGCATCGTGTTGAACGATCGGGCCCACCTGGTGGAGGCCTCGGGCTGCGACGGAGTCCATGTCGGACAGGGTGATCTCCAGGTAGGCGAGGCACGAAGGTTGGTCGGCGAAAGGCGCATCGTGGGACTCTCTACCCATGATGAGGCGCAAGTGCGCGCCGGGGATGCCGCCGCGGCCGACTACCTGGCCATCGGGCCGGTTTATGCCACCGGATCCAAGGACTCGTCGGAGCCGGTGGTCGGTTTGGCCGGCGTACTACGAGCCCGCACCGTGACGCAGAAGCCCCTGGTGGCCATCGGTGGCATCACTCTTGAGCGGGCCGCAGAGGTTCGCGACGCCGGCGCTGATTCGGTGGCTGTCATCTCCGCGCTCTTCCGCGACGTGGAGACGCCGCTTGAGAAATTAGCCGAAGACTTTCTGCGCCTTTTCCGGTAGAACAACTTGTAACCGTGACCACGCTTAGCCCGCGGACCACCAGCACACCCAACGCAGACGCTTCGCACATGGTGAAAGGGCTCGGCCTTTTCTCAGCGACAGCCATCGTCATGGGCTCGATGATCGGGTCCGGGATTTTCATCGTCTCGGCTGACATCGCCCGGCTTACCGGCTCTCCCGCTCTGTTGATTGGCGCCTGGCTGGTGACGGCCGTGATGACGATCATCGGTGCACTCTCCTACGGCGAGCTGGCGGCCATGATGCCGCGCGCCGGAGGGCAGTATGTCTACTTGCGAGAGGCGCTGGGGCCGATGTGGGGCTTTCTCTTCGGCTGGACGCTTTTCCTCGTCATCCAGACGGGAACCATCGCTGCCGTGGGCGTTGCGTTCGGCAAATTTCTCGGGGTCTTCTTCCCCTCTGTCAGTTCAACCCACTGGCTGCTGCACCTGGGGCACGTGCCTGCCCTGCACATAGGGCCCATGGTGCTGGGCAACATGGAGATCGGGCTGAACACGGCCAATCTCTGCGGCGTCATCATCACCGTGCTGCTGTCCATCGTCAACATCTTCGGCGTCCGGCTCGGGGCCATGGTGCAGAACATCTTCACCACGGCGAAGACGCTGGCGTTGCTGGCGCTGATTGTCTTCGGTGTCACGCTGGGGCGAAATGCCTATGCGGTGCGGTCCAACTTCTCCGGTCATGCCTTCTGGGCGAATGCAGGCTGGCACACGATGCATCCTCTGTCCACCGGGGTAGGCGGGCCCATCACCATGGTGGGCGTGCTCACGCTGCTGGCTGTTGTGCAGACCGGGTCGCTCTTCTCCGCCGATGCCTGGAACAACGTGACCTTTACAGCCGGCGAGGTCCGCAACCCAAAGCGGAACCTGCCCCTGTCGCTGATCATCGGCACAGGCACAGTGCTTGCCCTGTACGTGGCTTGCAACTTCATTTATATGTACGCGCTGCCGTTGCATGGCGCAGCCGGCGCGGCCACAAACCTCGGACGCGGCATCCAGAATGCCTCTGAGGACCGGGTGGCGACGGCCGTGCTGCAGCAGATCTTCCCCGCCTATGGCGCCTACCTGATGGCTGGCGCGATCCTCATCTCGACCTTCGGCTGCGCCAACGGCCTCATCCTGGCCGGCTCGCGCGTGTACTACGCGATGAGCTGCGACGGACTCTTCTTCAAGGCTACCGGCAAGCTGCACCCGCAATACAAGACGCCGGTGGCCTCGCTGCTCATCCAGGCAGCCTGGACCTGCGTTCTGTGCGTCTCAGGGTCCTACGGGCAGCTGCTGGACTACATCATCTGCGCGGAGCTGATCTTCTACATGCTGACGATCGGAAGTGTGTTCGTCCTGCGCGTGCGTCGGCCGGAGGCAGAGCGACCCTATCGCGCGCTCGGCTATCCTGCGCTGCCGGCGCTCTACATGGCGATGGCGGCATGGATCTGCCTGGTGCTGCTGCGCTACAAGCCGCAGTACACCTGGCCGGGGCTGCTGATTGTGCTCCTCGGCATACCTGTGTATCTTGTGTGGTCACGCCAGAGCAGGCTGGCGACAGTCTAGTTCTTCCCCGCATCCTGGGGACCTGTACGAGAGACGATCGACCAGAGAGGACCCGAAGACTCATGCCGAAGCTACTCGCAGTCAAGCCTCTCTCCCTCCTCAAGAATGAAGCCAGTGAAGAGGGCGCGCATACGCTCAAGCGTTCCCTCGGTCCCTTGAACCTGATCACGCTGGGCATTGGCGCGATCGTCGGCGCAGGTATCTTCGTGCTGACCGGCCACGCGGCCGCACAGAACGCCGGGCCCGCGCTGGCGTTGAGTTTCGTGCTTGCCGGCATCACCTGCGCGTTTGCCGGGCTCTGCTATGCCGAGTTCGCCTCCATCATCCCTATTGCCGGCTCGGCTTACACCTATGGCTATGCCACGCTGGGCGAGTTTGTCGCCTGGATCATCGGCTGGGACCTGGTGCTGGAATACGCATTCGGAGCGGCGACAGTGGCGTCCGGGTGGTCAGGCTACGTGCTCTCGTTGGCGGCGCAGCTGGGTTTCGTGCCTTCGCCCTCGATGGCGCGCTTCTGCTACAACTATGGCGCGTCTGTCTACCTCACGCAGCCGCCCAACCTGCATGCGCGCTGGCAGCTGGCCGGTTCGTTTCTGCCCGGGACCGACCTCAGCGGCTTGCCGCACGTGACCGGAGTCTTCAACCTGATCGCCTTCCTGGTCATCGCCGTAGTCACGACAGTTCTCGTGATCGGCATCAAGGAGTCGGCGAACCTGAACTCCGGGATCGTGATCATCAAGCTGCTCATCGTGGGCGTCTTCGTCGTGCTTGGCATCAACTTCCTGATCCACCATCCCCATGTTGCCAACGCCAACTGGCATCCCTTCATCCCGCCCAACGAGGGGCCGGGGCGCTACGGGCTCTCCGGGATCGCGGCCGGTGCGGCGTCCGTTTTCTTTGCTTACATCGGATTTGACGCGGTCTCGACCGCTGCACAAGAAGCCAAGAACCCCAGCCGCGACATGCCCATCGGCATCCTTGGATCGCTGGTCTTCTGCACCGCTCTCTACATCGTCGTGTCCCTCGTGCTGACCGGGATGGTGAACTACCGGACGCTGAACGTGGCCGAGCCGGTCGCGGTCGGCATTGATGCGACGGGGGTCGCGTGGGGCGGCATCTTGGTGAAGGTGGGTGCCGTCTTCGGCCTCTTCACTGTCATGCTTGTCATGTTGCTGGGCCAGTCGCGAGTCTTCTTCTCGATGTCCAAGGACGGTTTGTTGCCCAAGTGGGCGTCTTCCATCCACCCAAGGTTCCGGACCCCCTGGATCTCGAGCATCGTGGTAGGCACGGTGGTCGCCTTCCTCCCGGCCTTGCTGGACGTGGATCGGCTGTCGCAGCTGGTGAACATGGGAACGCTGCTGGCCTTCTCGATCGTCTCTGCCGGGGTCTGGATCCTGCGCGTCCGGCAGCCCAATCTGCCCCGCCCGTTCAAGACGCCCTTTGTTCCCGTGGTGCCGATCCTGGGCATCCTGAGTGCCTTCTACCTGATGTTCAACCTGCCGCTGCTCACCTGGGAAGTGGTGATCGTGTGGCTGCTGGTCGGCCTCGCCATCTACTTCGGCTACTCGGTCAAGCACAGCACGGTGCAGAAGCTGCCAAGGGCGGAGACCGCCGGCCGGTAGCAGCTGCGCCTATTTCTGCAGCAGAATGCCTGAGGTGGCCTTGCGAAGGGCCGTTGCAGGCTCATGGTCGTGCGGGCCGATCATGAGCGCATGGACGGGTGGCATTGGCTCGGCTCGCTGGATCGGCGGGTGAGCCGAAGCAGTGGCCTGCGCCTCCTGCGGTTCCAGCTGGCGATGGAGCAGGGGCCAGATCATGGCCGCCGGAAGCGGCTTCGAGAACAGGAACCCCTGCAGCAGGTCGCATCCCATGCCAGCCAGCTGCTCGCACTCCTTGCCGGTCTCAACCCCTTCCGCCACGACCCTCTTGCCCAGGCTGGTGGCCAGCTGCACGATGGTGCGCACCACATGTGCGCGATTCTGGTCACAGTCAAGCGAGCGCACGAAACTCTGGTCGATCTTGACGA
>DASWUY010000308.1:0-10528 GCA_036401435.1 Acidobacteriaceae bacterium
TGAAGATGGTAAGCGTGTGCCCCAGCCCCCACAGCGTGCCGATCAGCGCGGCGCCGCGAATGCTGCGCTGGCGCGTGACGATGGTCGAGATGGCGACCACGTGGTCCGCGTCCGTCGAGTGGCGGATCCCCAGCACCAGCCCCAGCCCCGCAACGAAAAGCGCCGGACCCACCGTGTGCCGGGAAAACGTGTGCAGCGTGAGCCCCGTCGTGGCAAAGGCGCGGATCGCGATCGCGCAGCCCAGGGCAGTCATAAAGCCGGCCGAGGCGACCGGCAGCCACCGCCGGGTGAAAGGCCCATCCACCTCCAGGCGCGTCATGAAGCGGCGCGCATAAACCATCAGCAATCCAAAGGCAATCAGAACGGCCGCCAGCCCCACGCTGAACGAGGTAATAAGAAAAAAGCCGAAGCCGACCCGGTGCAGGGCAAAGGCGCTGAGCAGAACGACCAGGGCAGCCGGGCAGGGAATCATGCCGCCCGTAATGCCGAGCGAAAACAGCTGCGTCAGCGAGATCGCCGCAGGCGCACCAGCCGGCTGAGGCACGGCTGCTGGCGCGGGCGCTGTATTCTTCGAAGAGAACCAGTGGCCATGCATCTGCCCCGCGACATGAACGTGATCCATCTCTTGGCCGGTCCACCGCCGCAGCAGCAGGTAGCCGCCCAGCACCGCGATCGTCATGCCCGAGAGCACGCCCAGCCACGGATACAGCTGCTCCGGCAGGATGTAGTGCGAGGCATAGAGCGTGATCGCGCCAAGCGCAAAGACGCTGGCCGTATGCGCCGTCGTCACGATGACGCCCAGCAGCAGCGCATGGCGAACGGTGCCGCGTGCGCCAACCAGGTAGGCGGCAACGATCGTCTTCCCATGCCCTGGCTCCAGCGCATGCATCGCGCCCAGGCCCATCGAGATAAACGCCGCCGTGAAGAGGAACCACAGGCTCAGGTGCTGCGTCGTGACCAGCTGGGTAAAGGCGTTCTGCGCGGTGCCCTGGCTGTTGGCCTGCAGGTGCATCGGCGCCGGCTGCGTGACAGCCACAGGCGCAGAAGGCAGGAGGCTCCGCTGCCGGCGAGCCACGCGCACCGGCGCTGATCCCTGCCGCCGCACGACCGCGGCCTGCACCGGCACCCGGACCGAAGTCAGCTTTCGGGCGGCCGCTGCCGGCACCGCGGCGCCCACCGGATAAGTGAACTGTGCAGACGCAGTCAGGTCCTGCGGCGGGCTGTGCAGCATGTCCGTCGGGTAGTTGCTCAGCTCTGCGCTTCGATCAGTCGCCGGTGCAGAGCTGCGGGTGAGCATCGAGGCTGGTCCGGCGACGATGACTTCCTTCCAGCCTGCGTGGCCGGGATAGTTCGTGTCCTGATAGGTCAGGTCGCCGGTGCGCACCTGTGCGGTGTGTGCGGGGTAGTCAGCGTGGAAGACATAGCCCAGCTTCATCGTAGGCAGCCCGCCGGCGCCAGGCGGAAAGAGCACGCCGCTCGAGACCAGGTGCAGCGGGAGAGATGCTCCCTCGGCCCGCAGGCTCAGGCCGCGCACCAGCCGTGCACCGCGCGTTGCCAGGAACCCCGGCACCGCCGCCCTGTCCGTCGGCGTCAGGTTGTACTGCTGCATCTCCTGGTAGGCAGGTATCTCCGCCAGGTCGATGAAGTACTCCAGCCGGATCCCGTCCGGCTCGAGGGTGATGCGCGCGTAGTGATTCACGCTGAAGTTGCCCATAGGGTGCGCGAAGACGGGCCGCGCACGCATCAGGGCGAGCAAGAGCAGAAGCAGCAGCGCAAGCCTAGTTCGCATGGGTAGCTCCGGAGGCGCCCTGACCAGCAGCACTGGGATGCGCGAAGGTCGCCGTACTCGATTGAGGCGCCGCCTGCAGCACCGTCAACTGCTGCGTTGCCAGTGAAGCGTAGAGCACGTGGAAGCGCGGATTGCTGCTCAGCGCCTGCTCTAGCTGCGCCGTAGCCGTGGCGCGGTGCCCCAGCGCCGCAGAGATCATGCCTGCATGAAAGAGCAGCGTCGCGTCCCTGGTCCCCAGGCGCAGGGCGTGGGCCATGGCCTCGTCGGCATCCGCATAGCGGCTGTTCTTGTAGAGGGCCCAGGCCAGCGCATCCCAGGTGTAGACGTCGCTGCGCACCTCAAACTCCTTCTGCGCCAGGCTAAGCGCCTCCGGCAGGTTGCGGTCGTGGTCGGCGTAGAACAGCGCCAGGTCTCGATTGTGCAGCACCTGGTTGATATGCCCCAGCCTGCCGATGTACTCCACCAGCTTGTATTGCTTCTCCGCCTCCGCAGCGTCCCCGGTCGCGGCATGGATGTCCCCCAGCTCGGCGATGTAGAGCGGCATGGGCACGACGGCGATCGCCGCCTGGTAGAGCACGATCGCGTCCTTCCACCGGCGCTGGCAGGCGCGCACCTTGCCCAGCCCGGCCAGCGCGCGATAGTCGCCCGGGTAGATGGTCAGCGCGGTCAGGTAGGCGTCCGCCGCCGCTTGCACCTGCCCATCCTGGTAGCGAAACTCGCCCAGCTCGTAGTAGAGCCAGGCCAGGTTCTCAGCCGGCAGCTGCGCGCGGAGGGCTTCGCCAATCGAGGCGCGCATCTCGTCAATGGCGCCCTTCGTATTACCAGCGAGGAAGGTGAGATAAGCGGTGCGCGTCTCCCGCGCGTAGGTCGCCGCCGAGGCCGCCGTTCCGGTCTGCAGGCGGGAGTAGGCGCTGCCCGCTTTCTCATACTGGCCCATGTCCGCGAAGGCGTCGCCCAGGATGGCGAAGGCGGTCAGGTCCCCCGATCCGAGAGCCAGCGCCTTCTGGGCATACACCACCGCGTCCTTAAACCGGTGCTCCCCCATGCAGACAGCCGCCAGCGTCTGCAGCGGCGCGGAAGCGGAGAGGTCAGAACTGACCAGGTCGAGCGACTTGGTGAGCGCCTGCTCCGCCAGGTTGAAGTCTTCCACGTCCCCGGTCTCGCGGGCCCGCTGATTGAAAGCCGCGCCAAGGCCGGCATAGGCCTGGGCATCAGAAGGGTTCGCCGCGACCAGCCCCTGCATCCGGCGCAGGGTGCGGGCAGTGCTCGTGGGCCGCGGCACCAGCAGCGCAGCCGGAACCGAGCCCGTGTCCGTAACCTCGTTGAGCGGCACGTCGTCAGAGCGCACGGACGGGGTGAGCGCGCGACCGGGCGCGGGCGAGGCTGCCGGCGCGGTGGTAGCGACAGCAGCCAACGCGCCAGTCGCCGCTCCCAACCCGGCGCCAAGATGGCTGCGGGCCTCAGCCGCGTACGGCGAGGTGCTGTCAGCCTGCACCGCAGCGGCAAAGCGCACCGCCGCCTCCGCAGGCTGGTGCAGTTCCATCGCAATCGCACCCGCATGCTCTTCGAGCTGCGCCGAGTGCAGGCCAGGCGCAAGCGCCGCCGCGATCTGGGTCTCCGCCTCTGCATACCGGCCGTTGGCGTAGAGAGCCCACGCATACGCGTCCAGCGTCGCGTAGTCATGACGCATGGCTGCCTGCCGGGCCGCCAGGCGCAGCGCCTCTAAAGCGTTCGCAGCAGGGTGGCCGGGCAGGCCCGCGTCGTAGAGGATCAGCAGGGTATCGTCATGCGACGGGGTCAAGGCTTCCGCCCGCGCCGCCTGCTCAAAGCGCGCGAACGTGGCTGGCGCCTCAGCGTTGCCGGCCTGCGCCTCGGCCGTGGCCAGCAGCAGCAGCGTCGACGACGTGGAGGCCTTGAGGGTCTGCTGCTCCTGCAGAGCCAGGGTCTGGAGCACCGCGACCGCCTCACCCGGCCTCTGCTGCCCCATGCGCAGCCGAGCCAGGGCAGGCATCGCCGCGGGATAGTGGGGAAAGAGCTCCTCGGCGCGCGCCAGCGCCTGCGCTGCCGCCTCCAGCTGACCCGAGCCCAGCTCGGCCGCAGCCATGCGGTTGGCGATGTGGGCCAGCTCTTCCACCTCCGTAGGCGGCGTCTCGTCAAAGGCCTGGTGAAAGAACTCCACCGCGCCCGGCGTATCGCCGTACAGCAAACGCAGCTCGGCGCCCAGCAGCAGCCCGGGAGTGTTGTTGGGCCGCAGGTTCAGCATCCACTGCACCGCCTTCTCCGCCTCCGGGTAGTTGCCCAGCGCAAGGTCCGCCTCGGCCACAAAGCCGTAAACCGTCACATCGTCAGGCGTCTGCCGGTTCAGCTTCTGGGCGTTTGACAGCGCCTCCGGAAACTGCCCGCGCGCCAGCAGCAGCGCCACCTTCGTCTTGGCCAGTTGGAAGTCCTGCGGCGCGAGATGCAGCCCCGCATCAAGGGCCGCCTGTGCCTGCGCCAGGTAGCCCGGCGCCGAGGTCTCGCGGGCCCGCCGGACCAAGGCCAGCGCGAGTTCGTTGTACGCCTGGGCATGATGTGGGTCGGCGGCGATCTGCCTCTGGGCCGAGGCGATGCGCTGCTCTGCCGGGCTCGGTGCAGGCCCGCTGGGCGCCTGCGCCCAACACGGCTGCATCGCAAAAGCGAGGGTCAAAGCGAGAAGACAAAACTTGGGCATGGGTAAGCCTGGAGAGCCATGGGCTGCAAAGCGTCGGGAGAAGAGAGCCGCCCCTCGCGCGCGCTGGTCTGCGGCGCGCGAGGGGCGACGGTTTGTGAGCCTACCTGGTGGCTACTGCACCGGGCAGGGAGCGTCGCCACCCTGGTCGGTCGGCGGCGCAAGGCTGGACGTGCCCGTCGGCTGAGTGCCGCAACCAGTCTCGCCAACGTCGATGTGACGGCTGTCGCGACCGCTGTAGGCGTAGTGGACGTAAGGGAAGGTCTCCTGCGGCGGAACGTCGGGAGCATTGACGCCATCGCCGATGGAGTTGTTCGGGAAGGCAGCAAACTTGCCGCCCGCCAGGATGCCGCCACCCACCACGCGGGCTGCGATATCGACCACATCATCGGTCAGGCGGCGGCCGTTGGGAAAGCCGGCGCCGTCGCCGGCGATCACGCCGAGACGCTTGCGCTGGGCAAGAGCAGTTGGGGCTACGCCCGTGTTCAGGCGCAGCAGGTCAGCCGGTGGGCCGGTAGGCGTGCCGGCAGCCGCGATCGGAGCCTTGTAGAGGTAGAGCAGCTCCAGGTCGGTGCGTGGCGGCGCGGGAATGTTGATGCCATAAATGGCGTTGAAGATCCGCGGCAGAAGCGGATCCACGGCGAAGTTGGCAAACTGCGCGTCATTCTTCGGCTCTGACATGCTCCAGTAGTCCTTGGAACCGGTGCCGGTCACGAGCTCGTTGATCAGCGGATTGGCCAGCCGCTGCACCTGCACGTAGTTCCCACCCTGCAGCGGTGCCTGCGGGGCGCGGCGGATGCTGATCTGCGGGCGCGAGGTCGTAGCCCACGAGCCGATCGTCGCCTGGGGATCGGTGGCGGCGTGCGTCTTGCCATCGCTGGTCAGCATGGCAATCGGCACTTCAATGACGATCGTGTTCACATTGAAGCCGGAGAGCGAGTTCATCGCGATGTTGGTGTGGTCGTCCGCATCCTGTGAGGCACTGAGCACCCCCGGAACGCCCGAACCCGGGTTGGCCCGGAAATTGAAGCTGTCAAAGGCAGCGCCCAGGTCGATAAAGAAGGGATCGGCCACGGTGCCGGCAAAAACGCGGAAGTCCTGGCCCGCGCCCGAGACGGTGTAGATCCCCTGCTGCGCAAGCGCCTCGTAGTCAGGCATGGTGCGTGGGCCAATGTTGCTGGGCACCGCGTACAGGGGCTTTGAACCGGTCAGCTGGTAGGACTTGCCGCCCTTGACCATGGTGACCGTATAGTTCTGGCGAACGCCCAGGCCGGCTGCGCCCGGGCCATCAAGCGACGTAATGGCAGGAGGGACAATCGGAGTTCCCGGCTTGACCGGTGCCGGCGAGTTGGCGGCCGCCGGCAGGCCCGCGCCTGCGCCTGCGGCAGAGGTGAAGAGGTTCGGCGCGCGATACTCGGTGTTGAAACGGACCTGGAAGGTCACGTCCGCAACCGCGTCAAACGTATTGTCGACCTTGATCTCGTAAAGAATCGAAGGGTCGAAAGGGAAGTAGTTGGGACCATTGCTGGGCTCAAGAAACGGGTCGACGTTCATGATAAAGGTGACCCGATCCGGATGGTCGTAGCTGACAAAAGCGTAAAAATCGGTAATGTCAGCAGCGTGATCGAGTGCGGTGATGGGCGCTTCACGATGGCTTGATGCGAACGACGCGTAGGGCGTCATGCACACCATGCTCATCGCCAGGGCGAGTGAGGTGACGCGTTTGGACATGCTGGTCTCCGAAAGATCTGGCGAACAGGCACAGACCTGACCAGCAGGCAGGGGGAGTAACACCTTACCAGCAAGGCTTGTACGCATTGGTAGTACGTCCACGGGCAGGAAAGAGAGTCAACGCCGTTTCACCACGCTCGCGGCGGAACGCCGACCGGCATGCCCCGACGCAGCGCAGAGAGAAGACGTCCGATATCGATACAGAATGCACCGACGCGTGAGGCTGCTATAGGTCCCGCAACGTATGTACACCAGGCGCCTTCAAAGCTCTATGTGACTGCGCCTGGGGCACATCAGGCCGAGAGACACCGGAAGAGGACGAAAGACGGATGCGACGACTTGCCCTGCTCTGCGGCGTGCTAGTGCTCACCGGAACGCTCGGTGCGCAGGAGCCCGAAAGCTACAGCGTGCACGGCACCATCACCACGCCGCAGGGCATGCCCGTAGCCAACGCCGCCATCATGGCGGGCGCCACCCTGCTCAGGGCCGACAAGGCAGGGAACTTCGACCTGCGCGTCGCTCCCGGCAACCAGCACCTGAGAGTCGAGGCGCCCGGCTACAAGATCGTCAGCCTCGACCTGGACGTCGAGGAGGATCGCCGGCTCGACGTGCAGATGCAACCCTCTGACAATGTCACCGTCACCGCTATACCCGACATCCTTGAGCCTGACCCGTCGGCCGAGGCCTACGCGCGGGAAGACCTGCTCGACGCCAACCCCGGCCGCCCGGGCCTTCCCTTCAGCATTCCCGGCTTCCCCGTCGAGACGGCTTCAGGCGGCATCAAGGCGCCGCAGTACTTCGCTCCCGGAGTAGCAGGAGACCACGGCGAACCCATCGCCCAGTTCTTCGAGGTGGGCGGCTTCCTGTTCCAGAACAACCTCACCGCCAACGCCCACGGCAACGGCTACGCTGACCCGAACGTGGTCATCCCGGCTGCCATCGGCGGCGTGCTGGTAGACAACGCCGCCTTCAACGCCCGCTATGGTGATCACTCCATCAACCTCGCCGTCACCTACACCGTGCGCAGCCGCGTCGAGCCCTTCCTCTCGCTCACCACCGACGGCCGGGACGCGGACTTCGCCGCCGGTTGGAGCCCGCGCGATCCCGCCAGGAAAGCGTGGATGGCCGTCGAGGGCTCGTGGGGCAACGGCTTTCTTGCCCGGCCCGAGGAGCGCCAGCAGTACAAGTGGAACGGCTATCGCGCGTGGACGCCCGGGCGCCATGAGCTCACCCTCTTCGGCGTCGGGTACTACGGCTTCTCGCGCATTCCGGGATTGATCCCGCTTGACATCCCCGTGCCCGACGACACCATCGACCTGCGCCAGCAGGACCTCACCCATACCAGTCTTGAGGTCCTCACCGACCGCTGGGCAGCCACTTCGCGGAACCTGCTGCAGTCCTCCGGCTACTTCCGCACCTACTCGCTTGGGCTGCAGTCCGACTTCGGCGATGGACTGTTGAGGCAGAGCGAGTTCCGCACCGTCGCCGGAGCCAACGAAACCTACACCCACGCACTCAACGCGCGGTGGAGCCTCCTGGGCGCACTCGACTATCGCCGGGATGCGCCCCGCAACCTCGACCTCAAGCACGTCGATGCCGACGGAGTGCTGCAGCCCGTCACGTCCAATGACCTCACGATCACCGACCTCGCCCCGCTCGTCGCTCTCAGCGGCCGGGTGCATCGCGACCTGCAGGTCTATCTCGGCCTGCGCCGGGACGAGATCCACTTCACCAACGTCGACCACCTCTCTCCGGCCGACTCCTACACCCAGTGGCCGGGCACTACCAGTCCCAAGCTCAGCCTCACCCTCGGGCATCCGGATGCCGCCGTGCTGCCGCAGATCGCGCTGAGCTTCGGCAAGGCCTTTCACGCCAACGATCCCCGCATCGGCTCAGGCACCGCCCGCGGCGCGCTCATCATCCAGTCGCGCGAGTACCAGCTGGTGGCCACCAAGCTGATCGAGGACACCGAGGTTCGCGTCACCGTCGCGCACCAGACCAACTCGGAAGAGCTGGCAAAGATTGATCCAGATACAGGGTTGCAGCAGGATGTCGGCCCCTCGGTCAACCGCTACATCACCGTCTCAGCACGACGCCGCTTCGCCTACGGGTCCATGCAGGCCTCCTACTCGCAGGCAAACGCGACAGAGCGCGTGCTGCGGGCCCCGGTCCCTGAGGCGCCGCGCCTCATCGTCGACTCGCTCGCCGTCCTCGACCGCCTGCCCTGGCGCCTGACCGGCAAGGCCGAATACGAGTATGTCGGCGAAAAACCGCTGGGCGATGGCTTTCACGCCGTGCCTGTCCAGGAGATACGGCTGAGCCTCCAAAAGGCCTTCGCGGATGGCCGATGGACGGCGTCGGCCACCGGCGAGCTGGCCAGTGGAGCCAGCGGTCAGACGCTCGAAACATTTGCCCTGCCCGGGGAGACGGCCCCCTCTGAGCGGATAGCCGGGGTACCGCTCCGCTCCTACGCCAGCGCGTCACTGGTCTACCACTTCCGCCGCTAGACCGGCACCGGCTTTTGAGCACACGGTAGACAGGCTGGCCCCGCCACTACCAGAACCCGGCCACTGGTTGCGTCTGTCGCCGCGCCCGGCGCGTCTTACCAGGCACATGTCCCCCTTTCGTCTCTGCCCCCGTTTGTTTGCCTTTGTCTGCGCACTCCTTCTGCTGGCCTCGGCCGCGGCCCAGGCCGCCGGTCCCCAGCCGCCCCATAGCATGGTCGTCGGGTACCTGCCTCAGTGGGGCCTCTACAGCACCCCGCCCTGGCTGGCTCGCGAGCTGGTGCAGGGCGGGGGCGCGGAGCTCCTCGACCAGGTCAACTACGCCCAAGGCGGGGTGCGCGGCGGGCGCTGTGTCATCGCCGATCCAGAGGCCGACCTGAACCACGTCTACACAGCCGAGCTGAGCGTGAACGGCAAGGCCGACCTGCCCACGGCCCCGCTGCGGGGCGGCCTGCACCAGCTGCAGTTGGTCGAGCAGCGATACCCGCGTCTGCGCGCGGTCATCTCGCTTGAGGGCCAGGCGTCCGAGTTTGCCGTGGCGGCACAGCCCGCCAACCGCGCCGCCTTTGTAGCCTCCTGCGTCGACATGTTCGTGCGCGGGCACCTGGCCCCTGGCGTTGAAGCGCCGCGCCTGTTCGAAGGCGTCGATGTCGACTGGGAGTTCCCCCACGGCGAGGAAGAAGGCGCAAACTACATGGCGCTGCTGGCCGAGTTCCGCCGCCAGCTGGATGCCGTGCCGGGCGCGCGCAGACCGGTGCTGACCGTCGCTGCCGGGCCCGGAACGCGCCGCTATCCCGGCGTCGACTGGGCCCAGGTCGCCGGCCTTGTCGACCAGGTGGGCCTGATGAACTACGACTACAACGGCCCCTGGCAGCAGCAGACCGGCATGAACGCTCCGCTCTACCCCATGGAGGGCGATCCGCGGCCGCAGAACACGGTCGACGGTACGGTGGCCGAGTACGAGGCAGCCGGGGTGCCCGGCGCGAAGCTGCTCCTGGGTGTGCCCTTCTACGGCTACCACTGGGAGGGGGTAGCCCCCGTCAACCATGGACTCTTCCAGCCCGGCCAGTCTGTCCGGGAAGACCGCCCCTACCGCGCCATCGCGACGCTCGTGCCGCAATCCACCATCTACCGCGACGAGCGCTCGCAGACGCCCTGGCTCTACGACGGGCACACCTTCTGGACCTTCGACGACCCCGTCTCAGCCGCCGCGAAGGCCCGCTACGCCGCCGGCCACGGCCTCGCCGGCGTCATGGTCTGGGAACTGAGCGGGGACACGGCAGACGCCCAGATGCTGCGAGCCATCCGCACCGGACTGAAGGCCGGCGCCGCGCCGCCACCAAGCGCCCCCAGCGCCCCGCCCCCGCCCGCCCCAGCCGCCGCAGGTGCTGCCCGACTGCCGGGCAGCGCCGTCCAGTAAGCGACACCTCTTCCACTGGTCGAGTTTTCTCGCCGCACGAGGGGCGTCATCGGGATGCCCTGGCGGCCCGCCAAGCACGCCTGCACGTCCACCCGTGCCCCTACAACGTGCCGCGGGAGCGCTGCTCCAGGATATCCCGCAGTTCTTTTCTGCAGGCCAGGCTAAAGCCCGCAAGCGGGTCCGTCTCGGAAGAAAGGGCAGCGCTCCGCATCTCATCCACCGTTACATCCGGCTCTCCATAAGGTAATTATATACTTGCCACACAAGCCGTTTGGAGATACCTTTGGCTTGCCGTCACAGGGCTTGCGCTTTATTTACTTTTAGTTTCAGTCTGCTTTGCCCGGATAAACGGGCATCTGGGTCAGCTTCATCCGCTC
>DASWUY010000309.1:0-5287 GCA_036401435.1 Acidobacteriaceae bacterium
AGAGGCGGGGCTCGCTGCCCTTGCTGACCACGCTCGATTGGGCACTGATTGAGAGCTGGCGGGAAGCCGGTGTTCCGCTCGAGGCAGTGCTGCGCGGCATTGACTCGACCTTTGACAAGCGAGAGACCAGCAAAGCCGGGACGCGCAGCAGGCGTGTGAATGGACTGGCGTGGTGCGCGCAGGCGGTGATGGAAGAGGCCGAGGCGATCGAGCAGGCTTCTGTCGGCAGCATGAAGGCCGGGGAGGCGGGCAGCAGCTCCAGCGCGGGATTCGAGCCCGACCGCATTGCCGCCCATCTCGGTGCGTGTGCTTCGTCGTTGCGAGATGCAAAGGTCAGCGAAGAGGCTGGCGCGCTGGTGCAGGCCACCAGTGCCCGCCTCGATGAGTTGGCGGCCGCAGTGCCCGCGGGCGGAGTCGACCTCGAAGAACTGGAGCGCACGCTCACCGTACTCGAGTCGAAGCTGTTGTCGATCCTGCTGGCGACGGAGCCTGAGGCTGGCCTGCTCGAGTTGCGCGCGCAGGCGGGGCGCGAACTGGCGCCGTACCGCAGCCGGATGCAGCCCCTGCAGATGCGGCAGATCGAGCAGCAATTCCTGCACAAAAGGCTGCTCGACAAGTACACCCTGCCGCGCCTTAGCCTGTTCTACATGAGCCAGACATGATCGAGCACGACAGGACCGCGAACACTGCCGAAAGCGCGGTGCAGCTGCGCATCGACAAGGCCGTTTACGGAGGCGCGGGGCTTGCACGCCAGCAGGGTAAAGCTGTCTTTGTCCCCTACTCGCTCCCGGGCGAGCTCGTAACCGCCAGCGTTACAAGAGAGAAGACCGGCTTTTCCGAGGCGGCGCTACAGTCTGTCCTCCAGCCCTCGCCGGCCCGGGCAGAGCCGCCGTGCCCTTACTTCGGCGTCTGCGGGGGCTGCCACTACCAGCACGCCTCCTACGAAGCACAGCTTGAGATGAAGCGAGCCATCCTGGGGGAGACGCTGACACGCGCCGGCCTGGGTGAGCTGCCCGCAATCGTGACCCATGCCGGCCAGCCGTGGGGATACCGCAGCCGCATCCGCCTTCATATTGACCCCTCTACATCGGCCCTCGGCTACTGGCAACGCGGCGCGCATCGGCTGGTCCTTGTGGACCGGTGCCCGATTGCAGCGCCTGTACTGGAGCGAGCCCTGGTGCACCTGGATGAGGTAGGTCGCAGGCAGCAGTGGGGCGGATTCTTCTGTGAAGTGGAGCTAAGCGTCAACCACGACGGCTCGGAGTTGCTGCTCGCCTTCTGGCTCTGCACGCCTGTGCGTGCAGACGAAGCCAGCGCGCGGCTGCAGCGGCTGTGCGACGACCTCGAGCAGCGACTGCCCAGCCTGCGTGGAGCCGGGGTGCTTGCGCCGCAGCCGCTCCGCCAGGAGCAAGGCCGCGGCTCCCGCCACTCACGGGGTGGTCAGCGCTCGGGGCCCCGCTCCGCCCCGGCAGACGATGCGCCGGGCGCGCTGCTCTCGAAGTGGGGCGTGCCTGACATGACCTACCAGGTAGGCACCCTTGCCTACCGCGTAAGCCTGGGCGCCTTCTTCCAGGGCAATCGCACGCTGGTGGCAGAGTTGGTGACGCTCGCGACTGCGGGCCGAAGCGGCTTGCTTGCCTGGGACCTCTATGCCGGGGTCGGCCTTTTTTCACGCGTGCTGGCTGGCTGCTTCGACAAGGTGATTGCGGTGGAGGGTGCACCCATCTCCTTTGAGGATCTGCGCTTCCATCTGGCGGCGCCGCACCAGGCGGTGCAGGCCAGCACGCTCGACTTCCTGCGGCGGCAGGTGGGACAGGGCGAACGCGGCAGACCCGGGTTCGTGCTGGTAGACCCGCCTCGTGCGGGACTGGGGCCAGAGGTGGTGAGCCTGCTGGCGCGCAGCGGGCCAAAGGACGTTACTTACGTTTCATGCGATCCGGCTACCTTCGCGAGAGACCTGCGCGGCTTGGTAGACTCGGGCTACACACTCCAGCAGCTGCACCTGATCGACTTGTTTCCACAAACCTTCCACCTGGAAGCAGTGGCCATGCTCTCGCACCCCTGACCTGCGTTCGCAGCCCAGGAGAGGGCTGGTCCGGCGCGAGGGTCCGGGATGTCCGCCTCTACACCGGCCGTTGCAGCGCATCCCTATGCACCCGCTCGCGCGTCACGGCGCGCCCGAGATCTGAGACAGGCGGTTGCGCGTCCGGCCGCCGAGCCCCTCCACTTCTCCATGGCACCTGCCCTCTTTGTCTCCTGCTGCTTTGCCGGCGGGGTGCTCCTGGCATGGAGGGGATGGGCCTCGCCTTCCCTTTTGCTCGCAGGCGTCCTCGCCCTCGGCGCCCTGGCGGTTCTGGCTGCCATGCGCGCTACCCGCGTCGCGCTGGCGCCGCTGGGTGCGCTTTTCGTCCTGCTCGGGCTCCTGTGTGCCGAGCTACAGCCCCCCATCGCGCCGCAACGCGAGCTTGAACGGCTGGCCGACGGCAGCGAACGTACTGTCACCGGAGAGGTCACGCGTCTTGATCCCGTACACCGAACGACGTACACCGCGTTCTTCGGCCGGAAGACCCGCGACGAACAAGCCCAGCGCGTGGATCTGCGATTGCAGAGCACCGGCGCTGGCAGCGCCGCCACCGCGCCTGCAGGAGGGCTGCGCCTGACCATCTACGCGCCCCTCGACGCGCAGTTGCCGGCACTTGGGTGCGGCACAATCCTGCGCGTCACCGTCGCCATGCACCCGGAGCAGCGGTACCTCGATCCGGGAGTATGGGATACACGCGCCTACCTGCATGAGCAGGGCGTGGGTGTGCTTGGGTCCGCAGCCGCGACCAGGGCCTCGGTCCTGGGCGCGGCCAGGCCTGGCCTGGCCTGCAGGCTTCACCAGATGCAGAGCCTGGCCAGCAGCCGGGTCGTAAGCCTCGCTGGCATGCCCATCCAGCAACGCCTGCCGCCCTGGCTCCGCCTCACAGAGGCGGATGCCAGCATGCTGACCGCCATGCTCACCGGCGACCGAACCTACCTGCATCACGAGGCGCGCATTGGGTTTGAGCGCACGGGCAGCTTCCACTTGCTGGTGGTCTCGGGCATGCACCTGGCCATCTTTGCCTCGGTGATCTTCGTACTGGGGCGGCGTCTGCGGCTCTCGAAGATTGCGGCGACCGCGGTGACGCTCGCGCTCTCCTTCGCGTATGCGCTCTTCACCGGCTTTGGCCTGCCCGTGCAGCGCTCCTTCTGGATGGTTGCGCTTTTCCTGGTGGGGCGCCTGATCTTCCGCGAGCGCTATGCCCTGCAGGCACTGGGGATCGCCTCCCTGTGCCTGGTGGCGGCCAGTCCCCGCGCGCTCTTTGGTTCCAGCCTGCAGATGACCCTGCTGTCGGTCATTGCCATCGGCGGCATCGCCGCGCCGCTCGCCGAGCACAGCTTTGGGCCTTACCTGCGCGCCACGCGCGATCTCTGGCTGCTGGAACTTGACCCATCGCTGCCGCCAGGGCTTGCACAGTATCGTGTGACTCTCCGCCTGCTCCTCGAGCATGTAGCCCCGCTCACCGGTAGGTGGATAGCCCGCCGGGTCGCGCCTGCTCTGGTCCGCTTCAGCCTCCAGGCGCTTGAACTCCTCTTGCTTTCCTTTGTCGTCGAGCTGGCCATGGCCCTGCCCATGGCCATGTACTTCCACCGCATCACCGTCCTCAGCCTGCCGGTAAACTTCCTGATCGTTCCGTTTCTGGGCTTGCTGCTGCCGGCGGCATTCGGCACCCTGGCCACACTGCTCGTCTCACCCACACTCGCCGTCGTACCGGCTGCGGCCGCCACCCTCCTGCTGCACATCGTTGCCGGCATCGTCCACTTCTTCTCGAGCATGCATGCAGGCGACTACCGCATTCCTGCGCCCCCTGCGCCGCGAGTGGTGCTCTCGATCCTGCTCATGGGGGCCGCTGTCTGGCTGGTGCGGCGGCGGCCATGGGGTGTAGCCCTGGGATGTGGGACGCTCGTGGCCTCGGCACTCATCACGGTCGCACCGCAGGCCCTCGCCCACCGTAGCGGCTCACTGGAAATCACCGCCATTGACGTGGGTCAGGGGGACTCGCTCCTGGTTCTCACCCCGGATGGGCACTCGCTTCTCGTCGATGCGGGCGGCATAGCGGGGGCGCCGAGTGGCGGCAACTTCGACATGGGCGAAGATGTCGTCTCTCCCATGCTGTGGTCGCGCGGCATCGAGCGGCTGGACGCGGTCGCCATTACGCACGCACATACCGACCACATCGGCGGCATGCCCGCGGTGCTGGCCAACTTCCGCCCGCGCACCATCTGGGTGGGCAACAATCCGGCCTCGGCGGAGTACAGCGCGCTCACGAGGGAGGCTGGCCTGCTGGGCATCCCACTCGTGCGGCATGTTGCAGGCGAGCACTGGGCGCTGGGGGCAGTCGGTGTCGAGGCGCTCTGGCCGGCTGCCGGCTATGTGCCTCACCTCGAGCCTACAAACAATGACTCGCTCGTCCTGCGCCTGAGCTATGGAGGAACCTCAGCCCTGCTGGCAGGCGACGCCGAGGCGCCGGCCGAGGCAGCCATGCTGGCAGCAGGAGTGCGCCATGCCGATCTGCTGAAGGTAGGCCACCATGGCAGCCGCTCCTCGACAACCCCATCTTTCCTGGCCGCCGTCGCACCCGGCTACGCCGCCATCTCGGTCGGCCGGAGAAACTTCTACGGTCACCCTCGACGGGAGATTCTTTCCGAGCTTGAGGAGTCGAGGGTCCACACCTTCCGCACCGATCTCGTCGGAGCAACGACGTTTTATCTCGATGGACACCGGGTGTGGTCCGTGCCCTGGGCAGAGAGCCGAGGTCACTCCTCCAGCGACCCGGAGGAGTAGCAGGCAACGCCATACCGGCGCGGCAAAGATCGCTTTTGCGAGGTCGCCGCGCCACGGTATACGATCACCGAAACACGCCGGTCTCACCGGCAAGGAGGCGCATCGCGCACATGGGCTCACACGATGCTGAACCAAGCGACTACCTGGAGTCCGATGCTGAGCAGCAGTCTGCCCAGGAACTGCGTGACGAAGACCGCAAGCTGCGGCGGCTGCAGCTGATGATGAACGTGGTCATGTCCGTGATCGGCCAGGACAGGTCGATGACCGTGGACGAGGCGGCGCAGCTCATCGCGGATAGCCGCGCTGCCGCACTGGCCATGTTTCCGGGCAAGGAAGAGACCTACGACCTGCTCTATCGACCCAAGCTGCAGAGGCTCATGCGGGAGCGATACAGGATCCAGTAGCCACCAGCACGGCGCC
>DASWUY010000310.1:0-2398 GCA_036401435.1 Acidobacteriaceae bacterium
CGGGCGCGGCGCTCTGCTATCCTGCCACCGTGAACCGCTCTCTGGCTCTGTTGCTCGCCCTGGCCCTGCTGGCGTCTTCGGCCAGCGCGCAGCAGGCTGCCGCCCAGGCTGCCGGCGTCGCCCAGCCGCCGCCCGGTCCCATCCTGCTGACGCTGACCGGCAAGGGCGCGCAGGTGTACCAGTGCCAGGCTGCGGGTGCCGCGCCGCAATGGGTTCTCAGCTACCCAGACGCGCAGCTGCTCGATCCGCAGGGGCGGCTCGTCGGCAGCCACCGCGCAGGCCCCTCCTGGCGCTACAAGGATGGCAGCGTGGTCTACGGAGAAGTGCTGCGCAAGACTCCCGCTCCGTCGCCCGGCAACGTCGCTTGGCTGCTTCTGGGCGCCTCGTCGCACCAGGGCACCGGCATCCTCACTGCGGTGCAGACGATCGAGCGCACAGACACACACGGCGGCCTGCCGCCCACCGCGGGCTGCGACGCTGCCCACTCCGGCTCCGTGACCCGCGTCGCCTACAGCGCGACGTATGTCTTCCGCGCCGCGCCCCCGCAACCCTGACTCTCCACAACCCTGACCCCGCAAAGGCTCAGCTCAGGCCGGCGTTAGCTGCCCCACTGCGGCGCGTACTGCGCGAATATGCGCCGGCCCGGTCCTGCAGCAGCCGCCGACCATCTGCGCCCCGGCGGCAAACCACTCCGCGGCCATGGCCCCGTAGCCCGCGACATCGGACCGCCCGGTCCAGCGGCGCGCGGCCGGGTCCCACTCCTCGCCCGAGTTGGGATACACCACGATCGGCTTTTGCGTGGACTGGCCAAGCTCCGCGAGCAGGCCCGTGATCAGCGAGGGTGCGGTGCAGTTGACCCCCACGGCCACCACCTGGTCCACCGCTTCGAGCGCGGCCGCGCATGCGGCGAGCGGCTCTCCGTGCGCCACCAGCTGCGGGTCGCGGCAGGTAAACGAGATCCACGCAGCGAGGTCGGGAAAGTCGCGCAGAGCCGCTGCAATCGCCTGCGCCTCCTCAAGCGAGGGGACTGTTTCAAAGGCCAGCAGGTCAGCCTCGGTCCCCGCGAGCACGGCGATGCGCTCGCGATGAAACTGCACTAGCTCGGCAAAGCCGATCCCGTAGTTGCCGTGAAACTCGGCCCCATTGTGCAGCGCGGCTCCATAGGGCCCGAGCGACGCCGCGACCACGATGGGTCGGGTGTGGCCTGCCTCGCGGTACTGCCGCCGGGCCACCAGGGCCAGCCGCACTGAGGCTTGGAGTGCGGCGCGGCTCGCCTCCTCCGGCGCACAGTCAAATGGCGCCGGGACACTGGCCTCGACCGCCGCCTCGGGGTCCGCCTGCCACCCGGGTTCTTCTTCGTCTGCTTCGCCGGCCAACGCCTCTTGATACCCGAGGGCCGAAACCTGGTAGCTGGCCGTCATCAGGCAGTCCGCGCCTGCTTCGAGGTAGTCGCGATGCACCGCCATGACCGCCTGCGGGGCATCCCGCAGCGCCCGCGCCGACCACAGCGGCCCGGCGAGCGAGACGCCGCGCCGCTCCAGCTCCGTCGCCAGCCCTCCATCCAGTACCCGGCACCCGCCCAACTCGACCTCGCTCCTCGCGCGCATGTTCTTCTCCTCGCCTGGGGTTACCCGTTTGCGCCGCCCGCTTTTGCTGGGCACGCGCGTGGTTTCGCATTTCGCGTGACAATAGCGTATGTCCGATCTTAGCCGTCGCGGCCTGGTACGCGCTGCCGCCGTCTCTGCCGGGGCAGCCTGGCTTGGAGATCTGCCACTCCTCGGGCAGTCGCCCGCCGCCGGCGCCTCGCAACCTACCACTCACGCTACCCCGCGCCACGGCGCCATTCACCAGTCTGTCTCCCGGTGGTGCTACCAGCACATCCCGCTCGAGCAGCTGTGCCAGGCGGCTGCGCAGATGGGCCTGGTCGGGATCGACCTGCTGCAGCCGGAGGACTACGAGGTGCCCGCGCGGTATGGCCTGCGATGCACCATGGGCTACGCCGGAGGAGGCGAGATCAACCGCGGCCTGAACCGCGTGGAGCACCACGCCGCGATCGAGGCCGGGCTGCGCAAGAACCTGCCCCTGGCCGCGCACGCCGGCGTGCCGAACGTGATCACCTTTTCCGGGCTGCGCGGCGACGGGCTCTCGGACGATCAGGGCGCGCGCAACACGGTGGCGGGCCTCAAGCCGCTGGCGCGCATGGCGGAAGACCACGGGATCCAGCTTTGCATGGAGCTGCTCAACAGCAAGGTGGACCACCCGGGCTACATGGCCGACCACACCGCCTGGGGCGTGCAGGTGCTCGAAGAGGTCGCTTCCCCGAACGTGAAACTGCTCTACGACATCTACCACATGCAGATCATGGAAGGAGACCTGATCGCGACCATCCGCAAGCACG
>DASWUY010000311.1:0-7259 GCA_036401435.1 Acidobacteriaceae bacterium
GCCCCCGGCACCGAGCCAGTAGAACCCTCTGACCCTACCAAGGCCCGCATCACCGCCGTCTCCACCGGCGGCAGCTCCGGGCTCAACAATGAACTCTCCGTCGATGGCGGCGACGACTCCGATGACTACATCGGAGGCTTCCTGCAGACCGTCTCTCCCGATGCCATCGAAGAGTTCGCCGCGCGCACCGCGCTTGAGGGCGCCGACACCGGCGGCACCACCGCCGGCTCCTTCTCGATCACCACCCGGCGCGGCGCCAACCAGAGCCATGGCACCCTCGCCTTCTACGATCGAGCGGCCGCCCTCGATGCCCGCTACCCCATCGAAAATCCCGCGCCCAACCCCAAGCAGCCCTTCTCGCAGCAACACTACGTCGCCGCCCTCGGCGGCCCCCTCAGGCGCAACGCCCTCTGGGCCTTCGCCTCCTTTGAGCATCTGCATGAGGACGCAAGCATCGCCTACAGCCCGTCCACCCTCACCCAGTTCAACGCGCTTGCCACCCTCGCCTCGCGCGGCCTCCTGCCTGGCGTGTCCTCGATCGCCGTGCCCACCCTCGTCCCCATTCCCTTCCGCGATTTCTTTGGCTCGCTCCGGCTGGACTGGACCGAGACGCCGCGCTCCTCCTGGTACCTGCGCGCGTCAGCCGATAACTACACCACGCATAACAACCTAGTGGAGCAGGGGACGCTCCCCTCCACCGGCCTCCTGACCCACAACAGCTACCTCAGCCTGGTCGCAGGCCATCAGTACCAGTTCACTCCGCAGCTCCTCGGCACCCTCGTCCTCAACGCCGGCGCCCTGCATGTCAACCAGTCCCGCAACGCCAACCTCGGCTTCGCCCTGGCCTTCCCCTTCAGCTCCACCGCCCTCACCATCTCCGGATTCGAGACTTACGGCGACAACCAGTTCGCTACCCCCATCACCTTCTTCCCCGCCCGGCGCGACCAGCAGAAATACCAGCTGCGCTACGACCTCAGCGACATCCACGGACGCCATGCCATCCGGTCAGGCATCAACCTGGTGCACGAGCCCGTGCTTAGCGGCGCCTTCCCCAGCAACACCGAGACCCTCTACTCGTTCCCCCAGAACCCCACCGACTACCTGGCCGACCCCGCCCAGCTCGCAGCCGATCGCCAGGCAGGCGCATCCACCCGCTCCCCCGGCGGCAGCTTCTCGCAAAACGTGCAGCGGCTTGGCCTCTACCTCGAAGACTCCTGGCGCCTGGGCGACCAGCTCACCCTCAACTACGGCCTGCGCTACTCCACCACCTACGGCCTCTTTGCATCTTCCCGCCGCACCCAGCGCGACAATCCCGGCTTCTCCACCCTCGCCGCCCTCAACATCCCGCTCGTCTCCGGCGCTCCGCGCGACGACCATCGCCAGTTCGCCCCGCGCCTCGGCTTCGTCTATGCGCCCGGCGCTGACAGCCGCACCTCACTCCGCGCCGCCTTCGGCCTCTACTACAGCGACCTCGCTCAGAATGGCTGGGCGACCGCCTTTGAAGCCGTCCATCAGGCCGCAACGCCCTGCACCGCACCCACCCTCGACCAGTACCCCTGTCTGCCCAACGCCACCGCCAACCTCATCGACCCGCACTACACCACGCCATACGCCATCCACGCCTCGGCCGGCATCGAGCATGCCTTCACCCCTCACTCCTCCATCAGCGCCGACTACATCCACGAACAAGGCAACCACGGCTATCGCGCCTACCCCTACACCGGCGGCGTCAACCTGTTTACCCCGCTCCTCCCCACGGACGATCCCCGCCAAGCCGAGCTCGTGCCCAGCGTCAACGTCTTCCACGCCGACAACCGCTCCAGCTATGACGCGCTTCTGGTGCACCTTGAGGGCGCCGTGCCCGGCCGCCTCAGCTACGTGCTTAACTACACGCTGGCCAAAGCTCAAACCTGGGGCTGCGTCCTCGGCGAGCTCTTCGACTATGTCAACGGAGTCTGCGACCCGCTCCACGCCTTTGCGCCCGGCGACTACGGCCCCTCGGGCGAGGACGTCCGCCACCGCCTCGTGCTGGCCGGCACCGCGCAGGCGCCGCTCGGCTTCACGCTCAGCACCCTGGCCCAGGCCGAGAGTGCCCGGCCCTTCACCCTCACCACCGCCGATACCAGCGCGCGCCTCTCCATCCACGGCGTCCCCACCGCGCTCGACCAGTTTCGCGGTACCCCCTACGTCCAGGTGGATCTGCGCGTCAGTCGCCCCATCCACCTCCGCGAAGGCATCGCCATAACCCCGTTTGCCGAAGGGTTCAACCTCTTCAACCGCAACAACCCCGGCGCCAACTACGTCACCAACGTCGCCTCGCTGCCCGTACCCTCGGCCCAGGCCCAGTCCGGCAATGTGAGTGACGTTTGCATCGATGCGGCCTGCACCCAGCTCCGGCCCATCGTCAGCCCCGCCCAGCTGCGCCGTCCTGCCGGCGCGCTCGGCGACTTCTTCGGCCCCGGAACCACCGTAGGCGTGCCCTTCGCCACCCAGGTCGGCGTGCGCGCGACCTTTTAGCAACGAGCGCCGCCCTGCTTTCCGGAGGCGAGGCCCGCCGCCCGCTCAGGCCTGGGGCCGAGGCAGCAGCCGGACAAACCTCGGCGCCAACTCCGACCAGTTGCGCAACACCCACGACGCCCGCGTGCTGCCGGTCTTCTCCTGGTGCAGCCTCACCAGCTCCTCGATCTCCGCCCGCGCTGAGGCGTCGAGCGTGTCAAACCTCTGCGGCTCGAGGAAAGCAGCATGGTACCGCTCATCCAGCAGCAGCCCTCCATCTTCATCGAGGACCCAAGCCACGCCGCCCGTCATCCCCGCACCAAAGTTCATGCCCGTCCGCCCCAGGATCACCACCGTGCCGCCCGTCATGTATTCGCAGCCGTGGTCGCCCACCCCTTCCACAATCGCCAGCACCCCGCTGTTGCGCACCGCAAACCGCTCTCCCGCGCGACCCGCCGCAAACAGCGTGCCGCTGGTCGCTCCGTACAGCGCCACGTTGCCCAGGATCACGTGCTGCTCGCTCTCTCTCGCCGCCCGCCCTACCCCGCGCAGCACCAGCTCGCCCCCGCACAGGCCCTTGCCCACGAAATCATTTGCCAGGCCCGTCAGCACCAGCCGCAGACCCCGCGCCGCAAAGGCGCCGAAGCTCTGCCCCGCCACCCCCTGCAGCTCAAAGGTCAACGCGGCAGGCGACTCCACGTGATGGTCCTGCAGCAGCGCCAGCTCGCCCGACAACCGTGCTCCCAGCGTCCTGTCCTTGTTGCTCACCACCGCCGCACCGGTGTAGGGCTTGCCTGCCTTGTACGCCGCAAGCGCCGGCTCCAGCCACGCATCATCGATCGGCGGCTCTTCTTCCGGCCGATCGTTGCGCGCGCCCTGCCAGTGGATGCTGCCCCCGTCCATCCCCCCCGCCGGCGCCGCCAGCATCGCTCCCAGATCAATCCCGCCCGCCTGCCGCGTCTGCCGCAACAGGTCCGTGCGTCCTACCGCTGCTTCAATCGACGGCAGGCCGAGCTTGGCCAGCAACGCCTGAATATCCGACGCCAGCTCCTCAAAGAAGCGGAGAATGTGCTCCGGCTTGCCGCGAAACTTCGCCCGCAGGTCTTCGCGCTGCGTCGCAATGCCCGTTGGGCAGGTATTCAAGTGGCATTGCCGGGCCATGTCGCAGCCGATTGTCACCAGCACCGCGGTGCCAAACGCAAACTCATCGGCTCCCAGCATCGCCGCGCACAGCACATCGGCCGCAGTCCGCAGCCCCCCATCCACGCGCAGCCGCACCCTTCCGCGCAGCCCGTTGCGCAGCAGCACCTGCTGCGCTTCGGCCAGCCCCAGCTCCCAAGGGCTGCCCGTGTACTTGATGCTTGAGAGCGCAGACGCCCCCGTCCCCCCGCTGTTACCGGCTATGACGATGTAGTCCGCATACGCCTTCGTCACCCCCGCCGCCACCGTGCCCACCCCGTACTCTGAGACCAGCTTCACGCCGATCGCAGCCGCAGGGTTCACCCGCTTCAGGTCATAGATCAGCTGCGCCAGGTCCTCGATCGAGTAGATATCGTGGTGCGGCGGTGGCGAGATGAGCGTCACCCCCGGTTGAGCATGCCGTAGCCGCGCAATCAGCCCCGTCACCTTGTGCCCCGGCAGCTGCCCGCCCTCACCCGGCTTCGCGCCCTGCGCTATCTTGATCTCGATCTCTTCCGCATTGCGCAGGTACTCCGCCGTCACCCCGAAGCGGCCGGAAGCAATCTGCTTGATCTTGTTGTTCAAGAGGCTCGCCCGCACCGGCTTTCCCAGCAGCAGCAGCTCTCCGTCCTGGTAGACGGCCCGGTCTTCTCCACCTTCGCCCGTGTTCGATCGCGCTCCCATCATGTTCATCGCCGCGGTAATGGTCTGGTGCGCCTCCGGGCTCAGCGACCCCAGCGACATCGCGCTCGCCACGCACCGCTTGTAGATCGAGGACTTGTCTTCCACCGCATCGAGCGCCAGCGGCACACCCGCCGGCTCAAAGTCGAGCATCTCCCGCAGCACCGCCGGCGCCTTCTCCGCAGCCTGCGAAGAGAACGCCGCCCAGGCCTGCCCCGGCGCCGCCACCGGCGCCGCCACACGCGTGCTGCCCGCTACCGTCTGCAGCAAACGCACCGTCGAGGGCTGCCACGTATGCGGCTCCGCGCCCTCCGCCTTGCGGAAGCGCACCCATCCGTAATCCGGCAGCTCCCTCCCCACCGCCGGGTTACTCGTCGCAGGGCTCGGCGCCGTGATCGCCCCCGTTCCCGCAGCAGCAGCCGTCCCGACCACCGCCGCGTCTTCCGCCGTACCACTGTCGCCCGAGGGCCGCGCCCCCTCCTCGTCTCCCGCCTGCCAGTTGCCCCGCAGTCCTGCCTCGATCTCCGTGAACCCCACCCCGCCGAGCGGCGCAGGCGTGCCGAAGAAGCAGGTGTCCATTACCTCCGCGTTCAGGCCCAGTGCGTCAAACAGGTGCGCGCCCCGGTAGCTGTCCACGATCGAGATCCCCATCTTCGACATGATCTTGGCAATGCCCGCGTCAAAGGCCTTCAGCAGGTTGGCTTCGCCGTGCTCCGGGTCCGCAGCTCGCGCCGTCTCGATCGCCAGCCACGGGCACACCGCGCCCGCCCCCATACCCAGCAGTACAGCCGCGTGATGGATGTCGCGGCAGTCCCCCGCCTCGACCGCCAGCCCCGTCCGCGTGCGCTCCCCGGCACGCGTCAGCGCGTGATGCACCGCTCCCAGCGCCATGGCCATCGGCATGGGGATCAAGGACTCGCCCTGGCTCCCTCGCTGCGCGCTGATACGGTCAGTCAGCAGCAGCACCGCCGCTCCTCCCCGCACCAGCTCCACGGCCTTCGCGCTCAACTCCTCGATCGCGGCCGCCAGCGTGGTAGCACCCCCGAAACAGCAGTCCAGCACCGCCAGCGGCAGCTCGTCCCTGAGCGCGTGCTGCCTCGCCCGCAGCGCCTCCACCTGCCCCAGCGACAGGTAGGGCGACCGCAGCGAGAAACCCGTCAGCGGCGTCTTGTTGTCCAGCATGTGCGGCCACGGACCCAGCCGCGTATGCAGCTGAATCACCACCGCCTCCCGCAGCGAGTCGATGGGAGGATTCGTCACCTGCGCAAACCGCTGCCGAAAATAGGCATACACCGGTCGCGTCGATCGCGCCATCGGCGCCAGCGGCGTATCGTCCCCCATCGACCAGATCGCATCCTTGCCCTCGGCCGCCATCGGCTGCAGCACCATGCGCACATCTTCGCGGCTGTAGCCAAAGCCCCTCTGCAGCCGGTTCAGCTCCTCCGGAGCAAGCGGCACGGCCGGCGCCCCGGCAACCAGCGTCAGCTCGTTCAACAGCGACTCATACCGCGGCGCCGAGGCGTCAAAGCTCGCCTGCAACTCGTCGTTCTCATACAAACGATGCTCGTCCAGGTTCACCACCAGCATCTGCCCCGGACCCAGCCGCCCGCTATGGATCACCTGCTCGGGATCCAGGTCCACCAGGCCCGCTTCAGAACCCACCACCACCAGCTTGTCTTCCGTAACAAAGAAGCGGCACGGCCGCAGACCGTTCCGGTCCAGCGCCGCCCCGATCAGCCGCCCATCGGTAAAGGAGATCGCCGCCGGCCCATCCCAGTGCTCCACGCAATCTTCGTTATAGGCAAAGAAGGCAGACTGCCCATGAAACTGCGCCGGCGGCAGCATCAGCCGTACCGCCTCCGCCACCGACCGGCCGTTGTGCGACAACAGCTCCACCGTCTCGTCCAGCGACGTCGAGTCCGACCCATCCGGCGAAAAAATCGGCTTCAACTCCTTCGGCAGCGTGGCCGCCCGCGCATCCATGCGCGCCCGGTTGCCCCACAGCGTGTTGATCTCCCCGTTATGAGCCAGCGTACGCAGCGGCTGCGCCCGGTCCCAGGAAGGCGCGACGTTGGTCGCATACCGCTGGTGAAAGATCGCAAACGGCGTCACATACCCGGGGTCTTCCAGGTCGGGGTAAAAGTGCGGCAGCTGCCTGCCGGAACACATCGACTTGTAGACCATCGTCCGGCTGGACAGCGAGCAGATGTAGCCCGCCGTGCCGCGCCGCTCGTAGTCCTTGCGCGCCAGGTAGAGCCGCCGCTCCATCTCCCCGGGATCGTCGGTCGTCAGCAGCACGTGCCGGATCGCCGGCATCGTCGAGAGCGCGATCCGCCCCAGGATCGCCGGCCGCGTCGGCACGTCCCGCCAATACAGCACCCGGAACCCCTGCTGCGCCAGCGCGTCTTCCAGATCGTAGTGTGACTCGCGCGCCCCGCCCAGCGCGTCCGTAGGAAAGAAGACCACTCCCACCGCCAGCGGCGCCGCCGCATCGAGCGTCACCCCGCAGGAGGCCAGCAGCAGCTCCCGCGGGATCGCCGTCGCAATCCCGATCCCGTCGCTCGACAGACCATCCGAAGCAATCGCTCCCCGGTGTGCCAGCCGCGCCAGCGCTTCCAGCGCCTGCTCCAGGATGCGGTGCGATGGCTCATCCGTCAGCGTGGCGACAAACCCCACCCCGCAGGACTCATGTTCGAAACGAGGATCCATCAGTGAAGGCGCTTTGCACGCGCTAGCGGCCGCGCCCGGGACACCGGGAAGTGCGTTTGCGGAGACTGCTGGGCGACCCATAGTCAACTATACGACCTCATTTTGCCGCGAATACGATCTCTCAAAAAAAGCGATCTGGAAGACCGGTTTCTGCTCTGCAGAAAAACGGCCGGCACGGCTCGGGAGAAAGGCTC